>NZ_JBPQTP010000078.1:0-32032 GCF_051386395.1 Micromonospora sp. URMC 106 | reverse complement strand
GCCTCGGTCTCGACGCCCGGGCACTCGGCGGGCGGGCAGAGCTGGAAGCGGATGTCGCCCGAGGTCGCCGTGGTGGGTGGCGCACTCGTCGGCGGCGCGGTGGTCGGCGGGCTGGTGGGCGTGCCGCCCGCGCAGGGCGCGCCGTTGAGCGCGCAGTCGGTGGGGGAGCCGGAGCCGGTGGCCAGGAAGCCGAACGACACCGAGGCGCCGGGGGCGACGGTGCCGTTCCACGAGCGGTTGGTGAAGGTGTGCCGCTGGCCGGCGCTGGTCACCGTGGCGTCCCAGTAGGAGCCGAGCGTGGTGCCCACCGGCAGGGTGAAGGCGACCTGCCAACCGGTGACGGTGGTCGGGCCGCCGTTGGTGATGGTGTAGCGCCCCTCCCATCCCGTGCCCCAGTCGGAGGTCTTGACGAAGGTGGCGGTCGGGCCGGCGGCCTGCGCCGGCGCGGCCAGGATCAGGGTGGTGGCGGTGGCGGTGGCGAGGGCCGCGACGGCGGCCAGCAGCAGTCTTCGGGCAGGACGACGCATCCGGACCTCCCGGTACGAGGGCCGTCGGATCGACGGATGCACAATTATTAGGATTGTTAACTGTAGTTGTCCAGGTGTGCGGGCCGGATCGTCCAGCGCGCCTCGACGGTGGGCCTCGCCGGGTCCCGCGCCAGCACCCACTCGTCGCCGAGGGTGGCGACGAGCAGTTCGGCGCCGCCGAAGCGCAGCAGCAGCCCCGAGCAGTGCCCGGTGGCCGTCTCGACCAGCACCGCCGCGCGGGTCAGTCGCTCACCCACCACGGCGGCGAGCAGGTCGGGCGGGCACGCCGGGCCGACCCGGACGTCGCCGCACTCCGCCATGTCGTACGACCGGTACGGGTCGGTCGTGGAGAGCAGCAGTTCCTCGCTCCGCCCGTGCAGCTGCGTCGGCGGGCGGTGGGCGAAGTGCAGCCAGGCGTGCAGCAGGCTCGCCGCGTCGCTGCCGCGCCGCCCGTCGTACCAGTGCCGGGCCTCGGTCACCCCGTCCAGCCGGAGGCCGAGGCGCTCCCGCAGCCAGGCGGCCACCAGCTCGGGATCGCCGAACCCGGGGTAGTCGCGCCGGATCGGCTCGCCGCCGGTCGCCCGCCACACCGCCCGCGCCGCGGCCTCGTGGATGTCGCCCACCGAGGTGTCGACCGCCGTCGCCCGGATGTCCGTCACGACCACCCGCAGGCGGCCGTCGCCGCCCAACGTGTGCAGCGCGGCGCGGACACCCAGCTCCGCCTCCCGGCGCTCCACGGGCATTCCGCCGGCCGTCGGTGACACCGTCACCTCGGCGCTCGCGGCCGGCGCCACCACCACGGTCACCGTCGCGAACCGGCACCATCGGGCGGTCTGGCGGGCCAACCGGTAGGTCGCCGTCGTCACCCGTCGCCTCCCCGTCCACCGTCGCGGATCCCGGCCGGCCGGGCGGTTGTTTTCCGTGGCCGGTCCGCCGCGCCGGCCGCGGTGCGGCGCTGGGCGGGCAGCGTAACCGGCCGCGACAGTCGGGAGAGCGCCATTTTCGGCGTCGCCGTCCACGGTGGACGGGCTGCGGGCGGAAATGTCGTACCCGGCGGCGACCATCCATCCATGGCCGTTCCCGCTCTCACCCCGCACACCGACCAGCCGCGCTCGGTGCCGCTGCGCGAGGCGCGCACCCGGTTCACGCAGCTCGTCGCGCTGGCCGAGCTGACCGACACCGTCACCGTCGTCACCCGCGACGGTGATCCCCGACCGGTCGCCGCGATCGTGCCGGCCGCCGCCGCCCGCACCGGCGCGCAGGCCCGCGCCGACGCGGACCGCCTCGCCGCCGTGACCGCCGGTTGGGCCCGGCGGCTCGACGAGGCGCACCGGCAGAGCAGCCGGCGGCACTCCGCCGAGCTGCGCGCGGTCACCGCCGCCCTCGCCGAGGCGTGGGCCGAGCTCGATCGCCGCGTCCGGCCGGGCAGCGATCCCGGCCTCGCCCGGCTGCGCGCCGCCCACGCCGACCTGCTGGCGGCCGCCGACCCCGCACCCTGACGGGCGCCCCGCCGCGCCGGCATCGTCAGACGGCGGGGTACGCGTGGGTCTCCGCCGCCTTGACCGCGGCCCAGACCGGCTGCCCGGGAGCCAGCCGAAGCTGGGCGGCGGCGGCCGGCGTGACGTCCGCCGCCACCCCGATCGGCCCGTCCAGTCGCACCCGCAGGTTGTCGCCGTGCCGCTGCACCCCGGCCACGGTCGCCGCCCACGTGTTGCGCGGGCTGCCCTCGGGCCGCGACGGGTGCAGGGCCACCGCAGACGGCCGGAAGGCGACGAACGCGTCCCCGTCGAGCCGGTCGGCGACGGTGAGGGTCAACCCGTCGGCCACCCGGACGCGGTGCCCCTGCGCGCGCCCCCGGTGCAGGTTCAGCCCGACCAGCCGGGCCACGTAGTCGGTGCGCGGGCGCGCGGTGACGGTCGCGGCGTCCCCCTCCTGCACCACCCGCCCCTCCTCGACGATCACCAGCCGGTCGGCCAGCACCAGGGCGTCCAACGGGTCGTGGGTCACCAGCAGGGCGGCCCCCGCGTGCGCGGCGAGGTGCCGGTGCAGCTCGGCCCGGGTGTCCAGGCGGGTGCGCGCGTCGAGCGCGGCGAGCGGCTCGTCCAGCAGCAGCAGCGCGGGCGCGACGGCGAGCGCGCGGGCCAGCGCGACCCGCTGCGCCTGCCCGCCGGAGAGCTGCCGGGGCCGGCGGTGGGCGTGCGCGGCCAGGCCGACGCGGTCCAGCCAGGCGCGCGCGGTCTCCCGGGCGGCGCGCCGGTCGGCCCCGTGCCGCCGCGGCCCGAACGCCACGTTGTCCAGCGCGCTGAGGTGGGGGAAGAGCAGGTAGTCCTGGAACACCACGCCGACCGGTCGGCGCTCCGTCGGCGTCCAGGCGCGCCCCGGCCGGTCCAGGTCGACGCCGTCGAGGGTGAGGTGGCCGGCGGTCAGCGGGAGCAGCCCGGCCAGCGCGCGCAGCGCCGTGGTCTTGCCCGCCCCGTTGGGGCCGAGCAGCGCGACGACCTCGCCGGCGGCGACCCGCAACGGCACGTCGAGGCGGAACCCGCCCCGGTCGACGACGAGGTGGGCGTCGAGCAGGGGCGCGTTCACGGGCTGGTGATCCAGCGGTCGCGCAGCCCCGCCAGGATGGCCACCGAGACGGTGAGCAGGACGAGGCTGAGCACCACGGCGGCCTGCACGTCCGTCTCCAGCGCCAGGTAGACCGCCAGCGGCATGGTCTGCGTCCGGCCGGGATAGTTGCCGGCGAAGGTGATGGTGGCGCCGAACTCGCCGAGCGCCCGGGCCCAGCACAGCACCGCGCCGGCGGCCAGGCCGGGCGCCACCAGGGGCAGGGTGACGTGGGTGAACGTCGTCCACCGACCGGCGCCGAGCGTCGCCGCCGCCTCCTCGTACCGGCGGTCCGCGCCGCGCAGCGCGCCCTCCACGGCGATCACGAGGAACGGCATCGCCACGAACGCCTCCGCCAGCACCACGCCGGTGGTGCTGAACGGCAGGGTGATCCCGAACGTCGTGTCGAGCCACCCACCGAGCAGGCCCCGCCGGCCGAAGACCAGCAGCAGCGCCACCCCGCCGACCACGGGCGGCAGCACCAGCGGCACGGTGACCAGGGCGCGCACCAGGCGGCGGCCGGGGAACTCGACGCGGGCCAGCAGCCACGCCAGCGGCACCCCGAGCAGCAGGCAGAGCAGCGTGGCGAGGGTGGCGGTCAGCAGGGACAGCCGCAGCGCGGTGAGCACGCCCGGCTCGGTCAGCCGCTGCGGCAGGGTGGCCCACGGCGTACGGGCCAGCAGGCCGACCAGCGGCAGGACGAGGAACACCAGGCCGAGCACGGCCGGCAGCAGCAGCGCGACGGGCACCCCGGCGCCCCGCCGCCTCCCACGCGCGCCGTCCGTACGCCTCACGGGGCCTGGAACCCGGCCTCGGTGAGCACCGCCCGGCCCCGCTCCCCGCGGACGTACGCGACGAACGCCCGCCCGCCGGCCGGATTGGGCGCGTCCCGCAGCGCCACGATCGGGTAGTCGTTGACGGCGCGGGCCGACTCGGGGAACTCGACGGCCGTCACGTCGGCCGCGGCGGCCAGCGCGTCCGTGCGGTAGACGAGGGCCGCGTCGACCTCGCCCAGCCGCACCTTGGCCAGCGCGCCCCGGACGTCCTGCTCCAGGGTGACGGGGGTGAGGCTGACCGAGGCGGCGTCGAGCGCCGTGCGCGCCGCCGCGCCGCACGGCACCTGCTCGGCGCAGAGCGCGACGGTCAGCCCCGGGCGGGTCAGGTCGGCCAGCCCGGCGACGCCCCGCGGGTTGCCCCTCGGCACGGCGACGACGAGCTGGTTGCGGACGAAGACGACCGGGTCGCCGTCGGCGTTGCCGGCCCCGGTGACCGTGGCCATGTTCCGCGTCGCCGCCGAGGCGAACACGTCGGCCGGCGCGCCCTGGTTGACCTGGGCGGCCAGCGCCGAGCTGCCCGCGAAGTTGAAGACCACGGTCGTGCCCGGGTGGGTCGCCTCGAAGTCCCGGCCGAGCCGGGTGAACGACTCGGTCAGCGAGGCCGCGGCGAACACGGTCACCGTGCCGCCGACGCCGGTGCCGCCGGCGGCGGGGGCCCCGCCGCCGCAGCCGGCCAGGACGGCGAGGGCGAGGACCGCGGCCACCGTGCGCAGCGGGCCCCGGCGCCCGCGTCCCGGTCGGGGACCCGCCCTCACGATCCCTGCCTCCCGCGGACGCCGGCCGGCGGGGTGGCCCGTTCCACCACCACCGTGGTCGACTTGATCACCGCGACGGCCAGCGAGCCGACCCGCAGGTCCAGCTCGTCGACGGCCTCCCGGCTCATCAGCGAGACGATCCGGAACGGCCCGGCCTGGATATCGACCTGCGCCATGACCGTGTCCTTGACGACGTTGACCACGATGCCGCGCAGCCGGTTGCGGGCCGAGGAGGCGTCCGACCGCTCGTCGGGGTCGGCCGCCTGCCCGCGCGCGAACGCGGCGAGGTCGACCCCGTCGATCACCCGGTGCCCGTGCTCGTCGCGGCCGGCGGTGAGCCGGCCGGCGTCGACCCAGCGGCGCACGGTGTCGGCGCTGACCCCGAGCAGCTCGGCCGCCTCCCCGATGCGGAACGTCGTCACCGGCCCACCCTAGCCTCCGGCAGGTGCGAGGAGGAATGCACGCCTGTCCTCGCGGATGCCGCTGCCCTGGACGTCAGCCCTGGCAGCCGCGAGGTCGATCGGCCGGCGAGTGGCCGCCGCCGGCGGGCGGACGACAGTCCCACGGCCAGGGCGGCCAGCGACACGGGCCGTAACGGCCGGCGCGCGGTGTGGGCATGGAGTAAGACGGAGGGCTCGCGCGGGCGGCGACCGGGAGACCGGACGGGACCGGCAGCGGCGGTCCAGGGCCGCGGCTGAGCGGCAGGCAGGCGGCGGTCAGCCCCGCCGCGCGGTGCGGCCCTTGAGGTGGCGGCCCAACTCCCGGGCGATCTCCCGGTCGGCGTCCCGCTGGGCCAGGGCCTGCCGCTTGTCGTACGACTTCCTGCCCTTGGCCAGGGCGAGTTCGACCTTCGCCCAGCCGCCCGCGAAGTACATCGACAGCGGCACCAGGGTCAGGCCGCCCTCGCGGGTCTTCTCCAGGATCCGGGCGATCTCCACCCGGCGCAGCAGCAGCTTGCGGGTCCGTCGCGGCGCGTGGTTGGTCCAGCTGCCGAAGCCGTACTCGGCGATGTGCAGCCCGTGCAGCATGAGTTCGCCGTCGTGTTCCTGGGCGAACGCGTCGACCAGCGACGCCCGCCCCTCGCGCAGCGACTTGACCTCGGTGCCGGCCAGCACGATGCCCGCCTCGTAGGTCTTGAGGATCGTGTAGTCGTGCCGCGCCTTCTTGTTCGAGGCGATCAGCTTGCGCTCGGTCTGCCGGGCCGGGTTCACCCCGTAGAGGATATCCGCCCGGCGGTCGTGACCCCGGCCCCGGCTCAGAGCCCGCGGGCCTCCTCGGCCAGGCCGGCGAGCAGCCGGGCGACCGCGGGCGGACGGTGCCGGCCGGCGGCGGTGGCCGCGTACACCCGGCGGGCCGGCGCGTCGTCGGCGTGCAGGCGCAGCAGGGCCAGGTCGGCCGGGGCGGCCCGGATCGCCAGCGCCGGCACCAGCGCCACCCCGAGGCCGGCCGCCACGCAGCCCAGCTTGCCGGTCCAGTCGGCGGCGACGATGTCCACCCGGGGCCGGAAGCCGGGCGGCATGGTGGCGCGCATCAGCGGGTCCTCGCCGCCGGGCGACCCGGCGATGAACGGGTCGTCGGCCAGTTCCGCCAGGCGCACCGTGCGGCGCCGGGCCAGCGGGTGCTCCCGGGCCACCGCGACCAGCAGGTGCTCGTCGAGCAGGTGGTGCAGGTCGAAGCGCCCGGCGTCCAGCGGTCGGTCGGGCGGTGTGCTCACCACGGCGATGTCGGCGTCGCCGGCGAGCAGTCGCTCCAGCAGGTCCGGCGTCCGCCCCTCCACCACCGACAGGGTCACCCGCGGGTGCGCGCCCCGGAAACCGGCCAGCGCGCGTGGCACGAGGGCCGCCATCGCGGTCGGGAACGCGCCCACCCGCAGTCGGCCGCCGCCCAGCCCGCGCAGCGCGTCGAGGTCCCGGTGCGCGGTGGCCAGCCGCTCCAGCACCGCGTCGGCGTGCGGCAACAGGCACCGCCCCGGCTCGGTCAGCGCGACGCCGCGCGGGAGACGGTCGAACAGCGCCACACCCAGGTCGGCCTCCAGCGCCGCGATCTGCCGCGAGACCGCCGACTGGGTGTAGCGCAGCTCGCGGGCGGCGGCCGTGATCGACCCGTGGCGGGCCACCGTGCGGAACACCTCGAGGGCCAGCGGTTGCACCCGTAGAGCGTACGCGGATCCATGCGGGTAGCGCATGGCTGGCATCGCAAAGATTCGTTTGTCGCATGACGCCCCCCTGCCTACGGTTTCCGGCATGACGAAGATCGCCGTACTCGGCGCCGGGCGGATGGGGGCGTCGATCGCCCTGCGCCTGCTCGACGCCGGTCACCACGTGACGGTGTGGAACCGCACCGCCGCCCGCGCCGCCCCGCTCGGGCGGGCCGGGGCGGCGGTGGCCCGCACGCCGGCCGAGGCCGTCCGCACCGCCGAGATCGCCATCACGATGCTGACCGATGCCGCCGCCGTCGACGCGGTGCTGTTCGGCCCGGACGGCGCCGCCCCGGCCCTGCCGGCCGGCGCCTGCCTGGTCGACATGTCCACCATCGGTCCGGCCGCCGTCGGCGACCTGGCGGCACGGCTGCCCGGCACGGTCGACCTCGTCGACGCGCCGGTGGGCGGCAGCGTGGCCGCCGCCCGGGCCGGCCGGCTCCGCGTGTTCGCCGGCGGCACCCACGTCGCCGTCGCCCGCGTCGCCCCCGTCCTGGCGGCGCTCGGCACCGTGCGGCACTGCGGGGGCACGGGCAGCGGGGCCGCCCTGAAGCTCGTGCTCAACACGGCGCTGCTCGTGGCG
The DNA here is from genome assembly GCF_051386395.1 of Micromonospora sp. URMC 106. NCBI lineage: Bacteria > Bacillati > Actinomycetota > Actinomycetes > Micromonosporales > Micromonosporaceae > Micromonospora > Micromonospora sp. URMC 106. The sequence goes on along the minus strand of NZ_JBPQTP010000078.1, from coordinate 24,530 downwards.
ATGGGCGGACTGGCCGACACCCTCGCGGTCGCCCGCGCCGTCGGCGTCGACCCGGCCGCCGCCCTCGATGCGCTGGCCGGCGGCCCACTGGGCGGTGTGCTCGAGCGGGCCGCCGCCCGGGACGCCGACTTCCCGGTCGCGCTCGCCGGCAAGGACCTCGACCTGGCCCGCGAGGCGCTCGGTCCCGCCGCGGCCCCGCTGGTCCGGGCGACCCGGACCGTGCTGGACGCCGCCCCCGACCCGACCACCGACATCGCCACCCTCGTGACCCTGGAGCGCTCGTGAACCTGACCCTCGACAACCCGCCGACCGTCGCCGCGCCGTTCGGCGACCGGTTCGCCCACGTGGCCCGCCTCGACCTGCCCGGCGGCGCCCTGCTCGTGCTCGCCGGTCAGGTGGCCGTCGACGACGACGGTCACCTGGTCGGGCCCGGCGACGTCGTCGCGCAGTCCGAACGGATCTTCGAGATCGTCGACGGGGTGCTCGCCGCCCACGGCGCCGGGCTGGCGGACGTGCTGCACATCCGGACGTTCATGACCGACCTCGGCGACCTGCCGGGGTACGCCTCGGTCCGGCGCCGGCTGTTCACCGCCACGCCCCCGCCCGCCAGCACGACCGTGGAGGTCAACCGGCTCTTCCTGCCCGGCGCGCTGATCGAGGTGGAGGTGACCGCCGTGGCGACACGCCGTTAGCACGCTCGTTCGACACGCCGGTCACCCGGAGACAGCATCCGATTGCGGGCAGTAGTCTCGGGCGGTCCTCGCCGGTCGGACGCGTCACGGCCACCCCGCCCGGCGGGGACGTCCGCCGATCGCCGCGCCCGAGGAGCGTTCCGTGGAGTCGATGACCCGCCAGCGCCAGCCGTCCGGGGAGGACGACCACCCGGACGACGACGGCGCCACCGCGCTCCTGCCGGAGCTGGAGGACGCGGAGTGGATGCACCACGCGCGCGAGTTCGCCCACACCAGCTTCTGGGCGGTCGCCCGCCGGCTGCCCCGGCTGGTCCGGGAGGCGGTCGCGCTGGCCTGGGCCACCAGCCGCCGGGACACCGTCGCCTCCATCGGCCTGAACGTCGCCGCCGGGGTGATGACCACCTTCGGGCTGCTCGCCACGACCGGCGTGCTGCGGGCGCTGTTCGCCGCCGGGCCCACCCCGGACCGCGTCCGCGCCGCCCTGCCGGCGCTGACCGTGGCGGCGGCGGCCGTGGCGGCCAAGGGCGGGCTGACGATCGCGGCCGGTTGGGCACAGGCCCGGCTGACCCCGCAGATCAACTACGCGGTCGAGCTGCGGCTCTTCGAGGCCACCACGGCGGTGGAACTGGCCGCGTTCGACGACGCCGGGTTCGCCGAGGAGATGGACCGCGCCCGGGACCGGGGCATGGGCGAGGCGGCCTACATCGTCGACCACACCGTCAATCTCGTCACGGGCGTGGTGGGGATGCTCGCCACCGCCGTGGCGGTGACGGTGATCCAGCCGGTGCTGCTGCCCTGCCTGCTCCTCGCGGCAGTGCCGCAGGCGGCCACCGCGGTGCGGATCGCCCGCCGGCAGTACCTGGCCATGCTGGCCCGGATCACCCGGCGGCGGCGGATGTGGATGCTGGCCCGGCTGATGGCCAACCGGCACACCGCCGCCGAGGTCCGGGCCTATCAGATGCGCGACTTCCTGCTCGCCGAGTACCGCGCCATGATGGCCGTCGAGACCCGCGCCCACCTGCGCCTGGTCCGCGCGCAGACCAGCACCCGGGTGGTCGGCGCGTCCGTCGCCGGTCTCGCCACCTTCGGCGTCTACGCGGTGCTCGGCGCGCTGCTGCTGGGCGGCATGGTGGCGCTCGCCGCCGCCGCGACCGCGTTGTTCGCCCTGCAGTCCGCCCGCTCCAGCCTCGGCGTCGCGGTCCTCGCCACCAACTCGCTCTACGAGGACGCCCTCTATTACCAGGACTACCGCGACTTCCTCGACCGGGCCCGGTCGCGCGTCCCGACGGGCGGCGGGCGAGCGGTCGACGGGTTCGACGTGATCGAGCTCGACCGGGTGAGCCTGCGCTATCCGGACACCGAGCGGCCCGCCGTCGACGAGGTCAGCCTCACCGTGCGGCGCGGCCAGGTCATCGCCCTGGTCGGCGAGAACGGCTCCGGCAAGACGACCCTGGCCAAGCTCGTCGCCGGGCTCTACCGGCCGACCGGCGGCGCCGTCCGCTGGGACGGCGTGGACGTCCGCGAGCTGGATCCCCGGGCCACCGGCGGGCACGTGGCGGTGATGACGCAGGACTGGTGGAAGTTCCCGTTCACCGCGCGGCAGAACATCCGCGTCGGGCGGCACGACCGGTCGCCCGAGCGGCCGGGGCCCAGCGTGCACGACGCCGCGCGGGCGGCGGCCGCGCACGACATGATCGCCGACCTGCCCTTCGGCTACGACACCCTGCTCGACCGCGAGTTCAAGGACGGCCAGGACCTCTCCGGCGGGCAGTGGCAACGGCTCGTGGCGGCCCGCGGCCTCTACCGGGACGCCGCCCTGCTGATCTGCGACGAGCCGTCGGCGGCTTTGGACGCACGCGCCGAGCACGCGCTCTTCCGGCACCTGCGCCGCCGTGCCGACCGGGCCGTCGTGCTGATCACCCACCGGCTGGCCAATGTCCGGCACGCCGACCAGATCTTCGTGATGGAGCACGGGCGGCTGGTCCAGCAGGGCACCCACGACGAGCTGATGTCGGCCGACGGCCTCTACCGGGAGCTGTTCGACCTGCAGGCCAGCGGCTACCTCGCCCGGTCCCCGGCGGCCGACGACGCCGTGCCCCGCTGACCCGCCGCCGCGCGCCGCTGACCCGCAGCCGTGTCGCTGGTCCGCCGTGCCGCGCTGGTCCGCCGTCGTGCGCCGCCGACCGGCCGCCCGTGCGTGGCCGGGCGGTCCGGTGTTGACTTCCAGTGCACTCGAATTCCTAACGTGGCTCGCGCGCCCGGCGGACCGACGCGGGGCGTGGCGACCACGAGGAGCACGAGCATGCACTACCGCGTCCTGGGCGGCACCGGCATCGAGGTGAGCGTCCACGCGCTCGGCACGATGATGTTCGGCGCCGTCGGCAACCCCGACCACGACGACTGCGTACGGATCATCCACGCCGCCCTGGACCGCGGCATCAACCTGGTCGACACCGCCGACATGTACTCGGCCGGCGAGAGCGAACGCATCGTCGGCCGGGCGCTGCGGGGCCGCCGGGACGACGTCGTGCTCGCCACCAAGGTGCACTTCCCGATGGGGGAGGGGCGCAATCGCGGCGGCAACTCCCGACGCTGGATCATGCGCGCCGTCGAGGACAGCCTCCGCCGGCTCGACACCGACTGGATCGACCTCTACCAGGTGCACCGCCCCGACCACACCACCGACATCGAGGAGACCCTCGGCGTCCTGAGCGACCTCGTCCGGGCCGGCAAGATCCGGGCCTTCGGCTGCTCCACGTTCCCGGCGGAGGAGATCGTCGAGGCGCAGCACGTCGCCGAGCGGCGGGGCCTCGGGCGGTTCCGCACCGAGCAGCCGCCGTACTCGATCCTCGCCCGGGGCATCGAGGCCGACGTGCTCCCGGTCTGCCAGCGCTACGGCATGGGGGTGCTGGTCTGGAGCCCGCTCGCGTCGGGTTTCCTGTCCGGCCGCTACCGCGACGGCCGCCCGGTCGACCTGACCGCCGGCCGGCCGGCGCTGACCCCGGCCCGGTTCGACCCGTCGGCCCCCGGCAACGCCGCCAAGTACCAGGCGGTCGAGCGGCTGGTCGAGCTGGCCGGGGACGTCGGCTGCTCGCTGCCGGAGCTGGCCGTGGCGTTCACGGTGGCCCACCCGGGGGTCACCTCCGCGATCCTCGGGCCGCGGACGATGGCGCAGCTCGACGGCCTGCTCGCCGGTGCGGCGCTGACCCTGGACGACGCCACGCTCGACCGGATCGACGAGATCGTCCCGCCCGGCACCGACCTGTACGCCCCGGACGGCGCGTGGCGCCCGCCGGTGCTGACCGACCCGTCCCTCCGTCGCCGCCTGCCGGCCGATCGGCCCGCCGCGTGAGCGCGGGCGTCGGCGGCACGGCCGCCTGACCAGGGAGTCCGGCCGCACCCCGACCGTGTGATCGGCGGGGTGCGGCCGCCCGGATCGGCGTGGTCCCGGCCGCCGGGCCGCGGGAGTCGCGGGGTGTGGCCGCCCGACGGCGGGGATCGGTCCGGGTGCGGCGGTCGGACCGTACGGATGCGGCGGGCGCGCGGCCGGCCACCGTCGGCGGGCGGGTCGAATCGGATGGCGCGGACCGTGCTCCGGGAGGGAGACTCCGGGTGTGGATCACCGGGCGATGGTGGGGCTGAGCAAGCGGATGTCCCTGGCGTTGCGGCACGAGCCCGCCCGGTTCGGCCTCGTGCCCGACCGGGCCGGCTGGGTGCCGGTCGACGACCTGCTCGCCGCGCTGCGGATCGACCGCGCCGACCTCGACGCCGTGGTGGTGGGCAACGACAAGCAGCGTTTCGCCGTCGAACGCGGCCCCGACGGCGTCGAGCGGATCCGGGCGAACCAGGGCCACTCCATCCCGGTCGACCTGGGGCTCACGCCCTGCCCGCCGCCGGCGCGGCTCTACCACGGCACCAGCGGCGCCGCCCTCGACTCCATCCGGGCCACCGGCCTGCACCGGGGCGGCCGGCACCACGTCCACCTGTCGCCGGACGTGGCGACCGCCCGGCAGGTGGGCGCCCGTCGGCGGGGAGAGGTGGTCATCCTGACCGTGGACGCGGCGGCGATGGCCCGCGACGGGCACGCCTTCTACCGCAGCGCCAACGGCGTCTGGCTCACCGACGCGGTGCCCGCCCGCTACCTCGCGGTCTGAGCGACCGGATCGGCCCGCCGGCCACCTCGCTCAGCCTGCCCGCCACCTCGCGGTTGAGTCCGGCCCGCCGCCATCTCGCGGCCTGGGCGACGAACTCAGGCCGCCCGCTGGGCGAGGAAGTCGGCGAGCACCCGGGTGTGGGTGGAGAAGGCCAGCTCCGTCGGCTCGGTGAGCACCAGCCACTCGGTCGCCTCCTCGGTGGGCGCCGAGGGCGGCAGCGCGTCGGCCCGCTGCTCGGGCAGCTCGCCGAAGACCATCATCGTGCCGCCGGCCGGGGCGCTGTGCACCGCGAAGAGCCGGGCGTCGGCCGCGTCGGCGCGCAGGCCGGTCTCCTCCCACAGCTCCCGCACCAGGGCGTCCTGCCACTCCTCGCCGTACTCGATGAAGCCGCCCGGCAGCGCGAGCAGGCCGCGCGCCGGCTCGATGTCCCGGCGGACGACGACCACGCCGAGGCTCGCGCCCGTGCGGACCGGCAGCACCGCCACCGCGACGGGCAGCGGGTTGCGCCACACGGTCTCCCCGCAGGACGCGCAGACCCGTGGCCACCCGGCCGCCGCCGGGTACGCCGTGCCGCAGAACGAGCAGTGGGAGTATGCGACGGCCGTCATGCCGCAGCACGTTACCCGTTCGGGCCGGGGGCAGCCCGGCCGTGCGGCGGCGGCCAGCCCGTCACGGACCGCCTGCGCGGAGCCTGTCGCGCGCGTCCATGAGGGCGAAGCCGAGCAGGTTCGCGCCGGGCCATGCCCGCGGATCCTCCGCGCGGGGGTCGTCGGCGGCCAGACCGATGCCCCAGACGCGATCCACCGGGCTGGCCTCCACGAGCACCCGCCCGCCGGTGGCCAGCAGGAACGCCCGCAGCTCGTCGTGCTGGCCGAACTTGGCGACGCTGCCCGCCACCACGATGTCGTAGCGCCGGGCCGCCCAGGTCGCCTCGTCGAAACCACGCACGCGGCGGCCGAGCGCCTTGGCGCGGTGCGGGTGCCCGGCCGCGAGGATCTGCCCGGCGATGTCCGGGTCGCCGAACAGCATCGCCTTGTGCCACATCATCCAGTGCTCGGCGGTGGCGTACGTCCGGCCGCCGTCGCGGAACGGCGCCGGCCACCACTGGCTCAGGCAGCCGGGCCCGACGCTGCCGTCGCGGCGCGGCCGGTGGCCCCAGAAATGCAGGTAGCGGACCTTCTCGCCGGCGCCGACGGCGGCGACGAGATCGGCGACGGATCGCGGCGACATGCCGCAGAGTCTGCCCGAGGGCTCCGACAGGACGCCGCACCTTTTCCGGGCGGCGGTGCGGTCGGGTCGCTCACCGCTCCGCGTCGCGGTCGGCCGCGTCGCGGTCCGTCGTGTCGCCGTCCGTCGCGTCGCGGTCCGTCGCGTCGCCGGGCCGCCCGCGCCGCCGCCGTTCCCGCATTCCCCGGGCGAGCTCGGTCGCGAGGGCCTGCAGGGGCGGCGTCCAGAACTGGCGGAAGTGGTCGAGCCACTGGTCGATCTCCCGCAGGGGCCCGGGGTCGACGGCGTAGAGCCGCCGGGTCCCCTCCGCACGCACCGTGGCGAAGCCGTTGTCCCGCAACACCTTGAGATGCTGCGAGACGGCCGGCTGGGAGATCCCGAACTCGCGCCGGATCACGTCGCACAGCCCGCCGGCGGTCATCTCACCGTCGGTGAGCAGCTCGAGGATGCGGCGCCGCACGGGGTCGCCGAGCACATCGAAGGCGTGCACCGACTATTTATATCAACTTCAACTTAATTAGGCGAGGTGTGATGGGCGCCGGGCCGGTGTCGGGCAGGCGACGCCCCGGTCGTACGCCCGTCCCGCCCTCAGCGCGACCGACCGTGACCGCGCCCGGCGGTCGGCGGGCCCGCCCGTCGGCGATGTCGCACCCGTGGTCCATGATCCTCGTCGTGACGGTGACGCCGGGCCGATCCGGTGGCGCCCGGGTCACGGTGGCGCCGCGTGGCGGCGGACGGGAGGTTCGGACAGTGGCGGACGCGGAACAGGCCGCGTGGAGTCGGCGCAGCATCGCACGGGTGGTGCCGCCCGCGCGGCCGCGCAAGCTGGCCAAGGCGCCCTTCGTGGAGCTGGCCGACGGGCGGTTGCAGGGCGTGGTGTCCAGCGGGTCGGACGTCGAACGGGTCTACGTGTCCTCGATCGCCTCCGGCACCCACGCCTACCACTGCAGCACCAACAACAACCGCCCCTGCGGCGGGCTGCGCGGCGCCCCGTGCAAGCACCTGCACACCCTCGTGGAGGAGGCCGTCCTCCAGTACGGCGTCGACCGGGTCGCCCGTTACCTGCGGGTCGAGGTCGGCGCCGGGGCGAGCACCGGCGCGGAGCTGCTCGCCGCCCTGGACGCGCGGCACGAGCCGACCCCCGCCGCCGTCGTGTTCAGCCGCTTCCTGCGCCACCTGTCCTACCTGGAACTCCCGGGCAGCTCGGCCCCCCTGCCCGAGCTGCACTGGTTCCCGGCCACCGGGGCGGGCCGCTGATGCTCGGCACGCAGCTCGCCGTCCTGTGCGACGGCGCCCCGACCGGCCTGACGGACGCCCTCGACCTCGTCGCCGGCCTCGACGACGCCCTCGTCCGCGGGTTCGCCCGCGTCGGCGAGGACGACGCGGCGGCACTGGCCGCGCTGGCCGGCGCGCTCGCCCCCACCCCGCTCGGCGACCGGGTGGCCGAGGCGGTCGGCAAGGTGACCGCCGGCTCGGTGGCGGAGGAGCATCTCGTCGCCCTCGCCGGTGCCCGGTGCGCGCTGCTCGGCGCGGCCCACGACGCGCTGCTCGGGCAGCTCGACGCCGCCCTGGGCCGGGCCCGCGCCCCGTGGGCGCCGGGCACGCCCGAGCCGCCGGCCGACGCGCCGCCCCCGCTCGCCGGGGCCCGCGCGTGGCTGCACGAGCTGGCGGTCACGGGGTGGGGCGGCGTCGACCACGAGCTCGTCGCCACGGCGGCGGCGCCGATCGAGGCCGCCCTCGCCGAGCCCGGCCTGCGTCGGCTGGCGGTGCTGCTCGACGGTCTCGCCGCCGAGCTGCGGGCCTGCGCGCCGGTCGCCACCATGGCGCATCCGCCGGTGCGGCGCTGGGCCGATCTGTGGGCCCGCGGCCTGCTGCTGGCCCAGGACGCGGCGGCCGCGACCGCGCCGCCCGCCGTCGAGGAGGTCTCCGGGCGGCTCCTCGTGCTCGGCGTCGACGTGCACGAGCACGACACCGCCGTGCAGGCGCAGGTGCACGCGATCCTCGAACCGGCCGACGGCGCCGCGCCCCGGCTGGTCCGTGCCACCGTCGGCGCGGTCAAGGTGGAGACGATCGTCGGGCCCGCGCTGTGGCGCCTGCTGGACGCCCACCCCGTGCTCCTGTCGGCGCTGGCCGAACGGCGGAGCCTGGCGGTCACCGGTATGCCGCTGTGCGGCGGCGACCTGCTCTGGCGCGACGACCGGGCGCGGCCCGGCGAGGCCGCCGACCCGTTCGCCACCGCGCGGGTCCTGCTCTCGACGGCCGTCGCGGCGGCGTCGGCACCGCTGGACCGGCACCCGGTGGGGATCGCCGAGCCCGTCCTGCTGGAGGGCTACGCCGTGCGCGACGACGACGGTGCCCTCGCCGTCGAGCTCGACGGCCACCGGCTCGCCGTCGCGGTCGACCGGCTGCCGTCCTGCGGTCCGCTCACGCCGGACCTGGTCGCGGCCTCCTCGGCGTGCCTCGGCCTGCTCCGGTGGGACGACGGCCGGTGGCTGCTCCAGCCGCTGGCGGTGCAGGCCACCGTGAAGCGCAAGCCGGTCGGCGCGCACACCGGCGACTGGGCGTGCGGGGTCACCGACCCGAAGGTCGCCAAGGTCGACGCCAAGGCGGGCGACGCCGTGGCGGTGCTGCGCGAGCGCGCGGGACGGTTGCTGCGCCGATGACCGACTCCCTCGCTCCCGCGGACCGCGCCGACGCCAACCGGCGCCAGGTGCTCTACTGGCGGCTGCTCGCCCGGCTCTTCGACCCCGACGAGCAGCCCGCCCTGGAATCGGCCAGCATGGCGGTCGTCGACGACCTCGGCCTGCCGGCCGCACTGCTGGACCCGACGGTGTCGGTGGACACCGTCGTCCAGCGCTTCCCGGCCCTCGCCGCCGAGCTTCGCGGTCTGCTCGAACCGGGGCCGGAGGCGGGCGCCGGCCAGCCCGTGGACGGTGGGCACGGCGCGTCCGCCGGGCCGCCCGGCCCCGCCGCCGCGACCGGCACCGGGTCCGACGCCGCTCCTTCCGTCACGGCGGACACCGGCCCCGGTGCCACAGTGGACGCCGACGCCTCCGCCACGGCGGGGGGCGCGTCCGGCGCCGCCGGGCCGGACGGTGCCGGGGCGGCCCCCGCGCCGGGCGCGGCGGAGGTACGCCGTGCCGCGCTGGTGTCGAAGCTGCTGCTCAACGTGTTCGCCACCGGCCACGGGGCGGTCGACGCCGGCCAGTTGGCCCGGTGGCAGTCCGACGCGGGCTGGTTCGAGCAGGCGCTCGGCCTGGAGCCCGGCGGCCTGCGCCGGCAGGGTGGTACCGACGGCCTCGGCGGGGTGCTCGCCGGCCTGGAGGGCGACCTCGTCCGCCGCATGCACCTGCGGGAGGTGCTGGCCGACCCGACGCTGGCCAGCCGGCTGACGCCGAGCATGTCGTTGATCGAGCAGCTGCTGCGGGACAAGGCCAACCTCTCCGGCGTGGCGCTGGCCAACGCCAAGGCGCTGATCCGCCGGTTCGTCGACGAGGTCGCGGAGGTGCTGCGCACGCAGGTCGCGCAGGCCAGCGTCGGCGTCGTCGACCGGTCCGTGCCGCCGAAGCGGGTCTACCGCAACCTCGACCTCGACCGCACCATCTGGCAGAACCTGACCAACTGGAGCCCGGAGGACCAGCGCCTCTACGTCGACCGGCTCTACTACCGGCAGACCGCCCGCCGGGTCACGCCGGCGCGGCTGATCGTGGTGGTGGACCAGTCGGGCTCCATGGTCGACTCGATGGTCAACTGCACCATCCTCGCGTCGATCTTCGCCGGGCTGCCCAAGGTGGACGTGCACCTCATCGCGTACGACACGCGGGCGCTGGACCTCACGCCGTGGGTGCACGACCCGTTCGAGGTGCTGCTGCGCACCAACCTCGGCGGCGGCAACGACGGCCCGGTGGCGATGGCGCTGGCCCGTCCCAAGATCGTCGAGCCGAGGAACACGGTCATGGTGTGGATCTCGGACTTCTACGAGTTCGACCGCTCCCAGCCGCTGTTCGACGGCATCGAGGCGGTGCACCGCTCCGGGGTGCGGTTCATCCCGGTCGGCTCGGTCAACAGCTCCGGCCACCAGAGCGTCAACCCCTGGTTCCGGCAACGCTTCAAGGACCTGGGCACGCCGGTGATCTCCGGCCACATCCGCAAACTCGTCTTCGAGCTCAAGAGCTTCCTCACCTAGGAGAACGAACCCCTCATGTCCGAGATGCTGCGTGCCCCCGCCGAGGCCAAGTACGCCGAGGAACTCGACTTCCTGGAGTCGGTCGACACCGACCCGAAGCCCTTCTCGTGGCGGCTGAGCCCGCGGATGGTCCGATTGTTCATCCTCGGCTCGGAGCGGGCCGACGGGCTCGACCGGGAGATCCCGCAGAAGTGGTTCGGCGACCGCACGTTCGTCGAACGCAGCATCGTGACCCTGGCGTCGGACCGGGGCCTGCTGCTGATCGGCGACCCGGGCACCGGCAAGAGCTGGCTCGCCGAGCTGCTGGCCGCCGCGATCTGCCGCAACTCGACGCTTGTGGTGCAGGGCACCGCCGGCACCACCGAGGACCACATCAAGTACTCGTGGAACGTGTCCATGGTGATCGCCAAGGGGCAGTCCCGGGAGTCCATGATCCCGTCGCCGATCATGACGGCGATGGAGCAGGGCGTGGTCGGCCGGTTCGAGGAGCTGACCCGCTCCACCAGCGACGTGCAGGACGCGCTGATCTCGATCCTGTCGGAGAAGTACGTCTCCATCCCCGAGCTGGACCACGACAACATCGTCTTCGCCAGGCCCGGCTTCTCGATCATCGCCACCGCGAACAGCCGGGACCGGGGCGTGAACGACCTCTCCTCCGCGCTCAAGCGGCGGTTCAACTTCGTCCGGATCCCCGTGGTGACCAACAAGCGCAGCGAGGCGGAGATCGTCCGCTTCCGCACCGAGGAACTCCTGCGCCGGCACCAGATCACGCTCGACGTGCCGCCCACCCTGCTGGACATCCTGTTGCAGAGCTTCGCCGACCTGCGCGCCGCCGCCGCCTCGGCGACCAGCGACGACGAGAAGCTGGAGTCCGCGCTGTCCACCGCCGAGCAGATCGGCGTCTTGGAGGACGCCATCCTGCACAGCCAGTTCTTCGGCGACCGCACCCTGCGCCCCGCGACGCTGGCCGGATCGCTGGTGGGCTCGCTGGCCCGGCGCAGCCCGGAGGACCTGGCGATCCTCAACAAGTACCTGCACGGGGTCGTGGAGCCGCGCGCCAAGCAGGACGGCGGCCCCTGGGAGGGCTTCCTCGACGGCGGTCGCCAGGCGATCGCCGCCCTGTCGTGACCGCCCCCGCCGCGGCCGGGCCGTTCGGCGCGTTGCGCGAGCAGCTCACGGCCGCCGCCACCGCCTTCGCCGACGGCCCGGGCGCCCTCGCCGGCATCCTCGCCGGCATGGTCGACGACGTCGACCGCGCCCTCGGCGAGGAACTGGAGATCTTCCCGGTCTGCCACCACTCGCCGGCCTCGGCGCTGGCCATGGTCCGCCGGCTGCGCGCGAAGCAGCCGAAGGTGATCTACCTGGAGCTCTGCGAGGACCTCCAACCGCTGCTGGCCGAGCTGCGCAACTGCCGTCTCCCGGTGGCGGTGCAGGCGTTCGCCTCCGAGCTGGAGGGCTTCCCGGCAGACTGGGGCCCGCTCAGCGTGGTCGCGCCGATCACCGAGGCCAGCGCCGAATACCAGGCCATCGCGTACGCGCTGGAGACGCCGGGGGTCGAGCTGGTGCTGGTGGACCGCTCCACCGACCACGTCTTCCAGTGGCTGCCCCGCGCCCCCGGTCACGCCGACGAGGCCGCGCCGGGCGGGGACGTCGAGCCCGCCGCGCCGGCGGGGGAGGAGGCGGCCCTGCACGGGGACGCCGTCGGGGTCGAGATCGGCGACCTGCGACCCCGCTTCGCGGAACTCGAGGCGTACCTGCTGCACCACGGCAAGGTCCGGCACTGGTCCGAGTGGTGGGACCAGTACGTCGAGCAGCCGCTGGTCGACGCCGACCACGACACCTACCGGCAGGTGATGGTGCTGATCGGCAGCCTGTTCCGGCGGCTGCGTCCGGCCGGGGCGGAGCGGCAGGACCGCGACGAGGACCGGGAGCGCTACATGTGGACCCGGATCCGGGAGCACCTGGCCGCCTCGGGCGTCGACCCGTCGGAGTGCCTGCACGTCTGCGGGGCGTTCCACGCGGCCAGCCGGGTCGAGCAGTTCGGGGTGCGGGCCGACGCCCCGTACGAGATCACCCCGCGCACCCGCACGCGGTGGCACTACGGGCTGATCCCCTCCAGCCACTCCGCCATCGAGGCGCAGTTCGGGCTCGCGCCCGGGTCGGTGTCGATCGCCGCGGCCACCTGGACGAAGGCGGTCACCCGTTCCGGGCTGTCCCCGTTCCGGTTGGAGGGGCAGCGTGGCAACCGCACCCGGGCCGGCCGTCGCCGCGCCGCCCCGGTTCCCGCGCCCGCCGCCCCCGTCGCCGACCGGCTCTCCGGTTACCTCGGGCGGCCCCCGACGGTGCGGGGCCTCGACGAGGCGGAGCTGCGGGGCTGGTGCGTCGACATCGTCCGGCTGGCCCGGCGCAACGGCTACCTGGCCAGCACCGCCGACGCGATCGCCGTCTTCGAGACCTCGATCCTCCTCGCCGGCCTGCGTGACCGGGCCCGCCCCACGCCGTACGACTTCGCCGACGCGGCGGTCACCTGCATCGAGAAGGACGTCGTCCCGGGGCGCCGCGACGTCCGCCGGCTCTGCGAGATCCTCTTCGGCGGCGACCGGATCGGCCAGGTGGGCTACGAGGCCCTGCCGCCGCTGGCCCGCGACGTCCACGACCGGCTCCGCCCGCTCGGGCTCGACCTGGAGAAGCGCACGATCCAGCGGGCGCTGCTGGACCTGCACGTCGACCCCGCGCTGGCGCCCTGCTCCGATTTGCTCTGGCGGCTGCGGCACCTGCTGCCGCGCGACGCGGTGCGACCGATCATGGGCGAGCGCCGGTTGGGGCACCGCTCGATCCAGGAGAGCTGGGACCTGGCCCTCGGCCGCCACCAGCGGGCGCTGATCGAGCTGGGCTACGAGGGCGTCACCGTCGAGCAGGTGCTGGAGCAGCGACTGCGGCGCGCGGTCCGGGGTCCGGCCGCCACGGCCTCGGTCGCCCTGGCGGCCGTCGAGGACGCCGTCCGGCTGCTCGACAGCCCTCGTCTGGTCGACGAGCTGGGCAACCGGGCCGTGGAGCTGCTCGCCGCCGAACGCAGCGTCGACGACGCCCCCGAGGTGCTGCGCCGGATCCGGCGGCTGCTGGCCCACCACCGCGCGACCGGGCCGCTGCCGGCCTGGTGCGAGGCGTTCGTGACCACCGGGTACGCCCACTACTGCACCCTGCTGCCCACGGCGTTCCTCGACGAGGAGAGCGGGGTCCGCCAGGTCGGCGCCATGCTGGGCTTCCTGTTCGGCATGGAGAGCCTGGCGCTCTCCCTGGGCTGCGACCGGTCCCAGCTCGAACTCGCCGTCGCGCAGTCCCACCCGGAGGCGCCGGCCAAGGTCGCGTTGCTGTGGGCCGCCCGGCACCAGCTCGGCCTGCTGTCGCTGGCCGAGCTGCGCGGGCGGTGCGCCGAGCTGCTCGGCAACCCGCTGGTGGTGCCCGCCTTCCCGCAGTACCTCAGCGGCTTCGTGCAGGCCCTGGAGCCCGCGCCGGGGCTCGCCCCGTTCGTCGTGGAGGTGATGTCGTCGGCGTTCGCGCGGCTGCCCGACCCGGTCCTGCTGCCCTGGCTGCCGACGCTGATCACCACGCTGCGCGACCACGGCCCGGAACTGGTGCCGCTGCTGGTCCGGGAGGCGGGCCGCACCTTCCCCGGGTCGCTGCCCGCGCTGGACGCCTGGGTGCCGCCGTGGGCGGCGGTGTCGGCGTCGCCGGCGGCGCCGGCGCTCCCCGCCGTCGCGTCCGGGCCCGTGACCGCCCTGCTGTGCGGCCACCCGGAGCCGGTCGACGCCGTCGCCGCGCTGCTGGGCTGCGACGGCGGATGGCGTTCGCCGGACGACGCCGGCGCCGCCGTCCCGGCGGGGCTGACCGCGCTGCTGTCCGCCCACCCGGAGACCGCCGGCGCGGTGGCCGCCCTGCTGGAGGTCGGGTCGTGACGGTGCGCGAACGGCCCGGCGAGGCGTCGGGGGGTGCCGCGTCGTGAGGATCGGCGAACTGGCGCGGGTGACCGGCGTCAGCGTCCGCGCGCTGCGCCACCACGAGCAGGAGGGGCTGATCCGGCGCGCGGCGGCAACGGCTACCGCGACTTCGACGACGGCGCGGTCGAGGCGGTCCGGCAGATCCGCGGCCTGATCGAGGCCGGCCTGCCGACCCGGCTCATCCGCGAGATCCTGCCCTACCTCGACAGCCCGACGGACCTGCTGCCGCAGGTGCCCTGCACGCACATGATCGAGCAGGTGACCCGGCAGCGGGACCAGCTCGACCGCCGTATCGGGTGCCTGACCCGCAACCGCGACGCCCTGAGCGCCTACCTGCGGGTCGCCCGGACGGCCGCCGGCGCGGCCGGGGACTGTGCGGACGCCGGATGCGCCGCACCGGCGGGCCACCCGGCCGGCGAGCCGGTCCCGGCCCGGTCCGAGGTGAGCGCTTGACCCTGACGCAAAGGGCAGGGTTCTAGCGTTCGGGCTGCGGTTGACGGACGGCAGGGGCGCCTGATCGGCCTGCACATCGGCGTGCTGATGCAGCACGCGCCGGCGGTCTTCGACGAGCTGACGGCCGAGCTGTCCGCCCTGATGGCCGCCGGGGTGCTCACCCCCGGCCGGCCCACCGTGTACGACCTGGCCGACGGGCCGAAGGCGCTGGCCGAACTGGAGGCGCGGTCCACCGTCGGCAAGCTGGTCCTGCGGCCCTGACCGGGCCCGCACGCCGGGGGCCGCGCGACGGCTCCTGGTGTCGGCCCCGCGACCGGCGCGGGGCCGGCCCAATCCGTCGTGGAATCTTCCGGCGGAGCGTCGATCCGGGCCGGGGCCGTTCGTGTGGAGGATGAGAGGCCGGCGGTGGCGCCGGCCGCAGACGCGAGGAGGCGCCATGAAGCAGTACCTGCTCAGCATCTACCAGCCCGGCGGCGAGGGGACGGTCGACCCGGAGTTCCTGGCCGGGGTGATGCGCGAGCTGGGCGCGATCCGCGAGGAGCTGGAGGCGTCCGGGTGCTGGGTCTTCGGCCAGGGGCTGCACGCGCCGGACACGGCGACGGTGCTGCGCCCCAAGGACGGCGAGGTGCTCGTCACCGACGGGCCGTTCGTCGAGGGCAAGGAGTATCTCGGCGGCTTCACCATCATCCGGGCGCCCGACCTCGACGCCGCGCTGGCGTGGGGCCGCCGGTACGCGCTCGCCACCACCCTGCCGATCGAGGTGCGTCCGTTCCAGGGCGAGGCCGGGGACTGACCGTGCCCGACGTGGAGGCGGTGTTCCGCGCGGAGTACGGCCGCGCGGTCGCCGTCCTGGTCCGCCTCCTCGGCGACATCGACCTCGCCGAGGAGGCGGTGCAGGAGGCGTTCACCGTGGCGGTGGCGCGGTGGCCGGAGACCGGGCCGCCGCCCAGCCCGGCCGGTTGGATCATCACCACGGCTCGGAACCGGGCCGTCGACCGGCTGCGGCGGGAGGCGTCCCGCGCGGACCGGCACGCCCAGGCCGCCCTGCTGCACGCCCGCGACGTACCGGCCGGGGAGGGACCCGTGCGCGACGATCGGCTCCGCCTGATCTTCACCTGCTGCCACCCGGCGCTCGGCCCGGCCGCCCGGGTCGCGCTGACCCTGCGGCTGCTCGGCGGGCTGGGCACCGCCGAGATCGCCCGGCTCTTCCTGGTGCCCGAGGCCACCATGGCCCAGCGGATCGTCCGGGCCAAGGCCAAGATCCGTGACGCGGGCATCCCGTACCGGGTGCCCGGGGACGCGGACCTGCCGGACCGGCTCTCCGCCGTGCTGGCCGTGCTCTACCTGATCTTCACCGAGGGGCACACCGCCGGCTCCGGTGACCGGCTGGTCCGCGACGACCTGTGCGCCGAGGCGATCCGGCTGGGTCGGCTGCTGGTGGAGCTGATGCCGGACGAGCCGGAGGCGCTGGGGCTGCTCGCCCTGATGCTGCTCACCGAGGCGCGCCGCCCGGCCCGCACCACCGCCGACGGTGCCCTGGTGCCGCTGCCCGAGCAGGACCGCCGCCGGTGGGACGCCGGGCTCGTCGCCGAGGGCCAGGCCCTGGTCCGTCGTTGCCTGCGCCGCGACCGGCCCGGGCCGTACCAGATCCAGGCCGCGATCGCCGCCGTGCACAGCGCCGCGCCCAGCGCCGCCGGCACCGACTGGGCGCAGATCCTCACGCTGTACGACCAGCTCGGCGCGTACGCCCCCGGGCCGGTGGTGGCGCTCAACCGGGCCGTCGCGCTCGCCGAGGTGGCCGGCCCGGCGGTGGCGCTGGCCGCCGTCGACCGCCTCGACCTGGCCGGCTACCACGTGTTCCACGCCGTCCGGGCCGACCTGCTGCGCCGGCTGGGCCGGGTGGAGGAGGCGGCCCGGGCGTACCGGACAGCCGCCGAGCGGACGGGCAACGCGGCCGAACGCGCCTTCCTGTCCGCGCGGGCGGCCTCGGCGCACTCCGACGGATAGCGACCCACGGGCGGCGAGGGCTGCCGGGGGGACGTCCGGTCCGCCGTACGACGTCCCGGCGGCCCGCGGTCCGGCGCGTTTCCGGTGCGGCGGGCCGGGAACGCGGGTTGCCCGCCAGTGCGACGCCCGGCGCGTCGCCCGAGGAACGGACGCCGAGCGCCCATGACGTACCGTCCGGCAGTTGCCACCGCGGTGCCCGACCTGGCCGCCCTCACCCTCGGTGTGGAGGAGGAGTACCTGCTGCTCGACCCGCGCACCGGGGAGAGCCTCCCGGTCGCCGACCGGGTGCTCGCCGCCCTGTCCGGCGCCGCCCGGGACCAGAGCCGCCAGGAGTTCCGGCACAGCATGGTGGAGATGGTCACGCCGGTCACCGCCGACCTGGCGGAGTTGCGCGCCCACCTCGTGGCGCTGCGCCGCTCCGCCGCCGACGCGGCCCGCGACGCCGGGGCCCGGCTCGTCGCCGTGGGGGCCACGCCGGTGCACGAGCCGCACCGGACGGTGCCGGACAAACCGCGCTACCACGCCATGTCCCGGCGCTTCGGCCCGGTCGCGCACGATCCGGCCGTCTGCGGCTGCCACGTCCACGTCGGGATGCCCGACCGGGAACTGGCCGTCCAGGTCTGCAACCACCTGCGTCCCTGGCTGCCGGTGGTGCAGGCGATCACCGCGAACTCGCCGCTGCACGACGGCCGCGACACGGGGCACGCCAGTTGGCGTTCGATGCAGCTGGAGCGCTGGCCCAGCATCGGCCCGACCCCGCACTTCGAGTCGGCCGCCGACTACGACGCGACGGTCGACGAACTGATCGCCGCGGGGATCATGCTGGACGCGGCGATGGTCTACTGGTACGCGCGCCCGTCGGCCGCGTACCCCACGGTCGAGGTCCGGGTGGGCGACGTCTGCCCGGGGGTGGACGACGCGGTGCTGGTCGCGGGGCTGGTCCGGGCGCTCGTCGCGACGCTGGCCGACGACGTCCGGGCCGGGGTCGCCGCTCCCCGCATCCGGGACTGCCTGGTCTCCGCCGCGCACTGGCGGGCCGCCCACGACGGCCTGGAGGGCGACCTGATCGACCTGCGCTCCGGCGGTGCCCGTCCGGCCTGGGACCTGGTCGACGATCTCGTCGCCACCGTGTCGCCGGCCCTGGCGCGCCACGGCGACCTCGACTACGTACGCGACCAACTGGCCCGGGTGCGCCGGGACGGCAACGGCGCCACCCGGCAGCGCCGCGTCATGGCGAGCACCGACAACGACGTGCGCGCCGTCCTGGACCACCTCGCCGTCGAGACTCTCGCCTGCTGAGCACCCCGCGCCCCGCCGGTCGCCCCAGGTCCGTCCGGTCGCCCTCGGCGGAGGCCACGGTCCGGGCGGGGCCGGTCGGCGGATGCCGGGGGCGGGCGCCAGGGACCGGTCAGCGGATGTCGTGGGACTGGAGCCAGAGTTCCAGCAGGCCGAGCTGCCAGAGCTTGTTGCTGCCGGCGGCGGCCTGGGCCCGGTCCGGCTCGGCGAGCAGCTCGTCGACGTACTCGCGGCGGAACAGGGCGCGCTCGCGCGCGGCGGGCGCGGCGAGGGCCTCGGTGACGAGCCGCCGGACCGGGCCGTCGACGTTGCGCAGCGCCGGCACCGGGAAGTAGCCCTTCGGCCGGTCGACCACCTCGGCCGGCAGCACCTCCCGGGCGATCTCCTTGAGCACGCCCTTGCCGCCGTCGGCCACCTTGTGCCCGGGCGGGCAGGCCGCGGCGAGGGCGACCAGGTCCTGGTCCAGGAAGGGGGTGCGCACCTCCAGCCCCCACGCCATGCTCATGCTGTCGACCCGCTTCACCGGGTCGTCGGGGAGCATCAGGTGGGTGTCCAGGCGCAGCACCGCGTCCAGCGCGGTGTCCGCGCCGGGCCCGGCCAGGTGCGCGGCGAGCAGCTCCCGGCTGGCGTCGCGGTCGCAGGCGTACGCGGGGCTGACCACCCGGCTCAGCTCGGCGTGGTCACGGTCGAAGAACGCTTCGGCGAAGGCGTCCGCCGCGCCGTCGCGGGGCACCCGGGCCAGCGGTTGGTGGTAGCCGTAGCCGGCGAAGACCTCGTCGGCGCCCTGGCCGGACTGGGCCACCTTGACGTGCCGGGCCACCTGCTCGGACAGCAGGTGGAAGGCGACCACGTCGTGGCTGCCCATCGGCTCGGTCATCGCGTGGACGGTCCGGCGTACCGCCGGGACGAGGTCGTCGTCGGGGAGCTGGATGCGGTGGTGGTCGGTGCCGAAGGCGCGCGCCACCAGGTCGGAGTAGTGGAACTCGTCGCCGGTCTCGCCGCCGCGGCTGTCGAAGCCGATGCTGAACGTCTGCAGGTGGTGCTGCCCGGCCTCGGCGAGCAGCGCCACGATCATGCTGGAGTCCAGGCCGCCGGAGAGCAGGACCCCGACGGGGACGTCGGCGACGAGCCGCCGCCGTACCGCCGTGCGCAGCGCGTCCCCGACCGCGGCCCGCCAGTCCCGCGCGTCCATCCCGGCGTGGGCGGGGTCCCGGACGTAGTCCGGCTGCCAGTAGACGTGCTCGCGGCTGCGCCCGTCCGCCTCGACGACGCGCAGGGTGGCCGGGGGCAGCTTGCGTACGCCGCGCAGGACGGTCCGGGGCGCCGGCACGATCGAGTGCCAGGAGAGGTAGTGGTGCAGCGCCACCGGGTCGATCGTGGTGTCGACGTCGCCGGCGCGCAGCAGCGCCGGCAGGGTGGAGGCGAACCGGAGCCGTCCGGGCGACTCCGCGAGGTAGAGCGGCTTGATGCCGAGCCGGTCCCGGGCCAGCACCAGGCGTCGCCGCGGCCGGTCCACCAGCACGACGGCGAACATGCCGACCAGGTGGTCGACGAAGCGCTCGCCCCACTGCGCGTACGCCACCAGGATCACCTCGGTGTCGCTGGTGGAGTGGAACGTGTGCCCGGCCTCCAACAGCTCCTCCCGGAGTTGGGGGTAGTTGTAGACGCAGCCGTTGAAGACCAGCGCCAGGCCGAGGTCCTCGCGCAGCATGGGCTGCGAGCCCGCCTCGGACAGGTCGATGATGGTGAGCCGGCGGTGCCCGAGGGTCACCCAGCCGTCGCTCCAGAGGCCCTCGCCGTCCGGCCCCCGGGACCGCATCGCCTCGGCCATCCGGGTCACCGCGTCGGCGTCCGGCGTCGCCCCGTCGAACCTCGCCTCGCCACTGATGCCGCACATCGTCAGCAGCCACCTGACTTCCGGCGTACCGGACCCACCGTCACCACTCCCGTCGGCCTCACAGGTGGCGGACCACCCGCTCGCGGGCGCCCGGTCCCGTCCGCAGGACGGGGCGGCTCGGCTACCCGGCGCCGGCCGCGTCAAACCCGGGCGGCGTCCCGGTCGCGGGCGTCGGCGGGCGCCGGGTCGTGGGCGGCCGGTCAGTCGCGCAGCGTACGCAGGATGCGGGCGAGCTGTTCCCGGTCGGCCGGTGCGAGGCTCCCGAAGAGGTCCTCGGCGGCGCTGCGGCGGGCAGCGTGGATGGCCGCGCCGGTGCGCGTACCGTGCTCGGTCGGCGCGACCAGGGTGGCGCGCCGGTCCGCCGCGTCGGGCCGGCGCCGCACCAGGCCGCGCGCCTCCAGGTCGTCCACGACCTCGGTGGCCGAGCGCGGGGCGATGCGGAGGTGCTCGGCGAGCGCGCTGAGCCGCAGCTCGCCGTGCCGGATCAGCACGTCGAGCGCCCGGGACTGGCCGGGTGTGACGTCCCAGGGCGCGAGCGCCTCCCGGGTGCGGTGGCGCAGCCGCCGGGTCACCGCCCAGAACGCGTCGGCGAGCCCGTCCGCCACGCCCTCCGCGTCTCCGGTCACGGGAATACGGTAGCAGCAGGTGCCGTTGTTCCCTCATGTTGAGGCAACCTCAGCATCCCTACGTGAGGAATCGACCCTTGGAACCCACCCCCGTCGGCCGCGACCGCGGCCCCCGCAAGGTCAGCGCCGCCGAGAAGGCCCAGGCCCGTCAGGTGTCGCTGCGGCGCGTCGGCGCGCTCTTCACCCGGCACCGTGGCCCGCTCGCCGCGGTCACCGCGATCATCGTGGTGTCCTCGGTGCTCGCCATGGCCTCGCCCTTCCTGCTCCGCGCGGTGATCGACCGGGCCCTGCCGGAGCGCGACCTGGCCCTGCTGGTCTGGCTCGTGGCCGGCATGGTCGCGGTCGCCGCCGTCACCTCGGTGCTCGGCGTGGCGCAGACCTGGATCTCGACCCGGGTCGGGCAGCAGGTCATGCACCGGCTGCGCACCGACGTCTTCACCCACCTGCAACGGCAGTCGCTGGCGTTCTTCACCCGCACCCGCACCGGCGAGGTGCAGTCCCGGATCACCAACGACATCGGCGGCATGCAGAGCGTCGTCACCTCGACCGCGACCTCGATCGCGTCCAACCTGACCACCGTGGTGGCCACGGCGGTGGCGATGGTCGCGCTCTCCTGGCGGCTCTCGCTGGTCTCCCTCGTGGTGCTGCCACCGGCCATCTGGCTGACCCGCCGGGTCGCCCACCTGCGCCGCGAGATCACCGCGCGCCGCCAGCGCGAGCTCGCCGACCTCAACGTCACCGTCGAGGAGGGGCTGTCGGTCAGCGGCGTGCACCTGGCCAAGACCCTCGGCACCGGCCCGGCGCTGGCCGCGCGCTTCGCCGCCTCGTCGGCCCGCCTGGTCGACCTGGAGCTGCGCTCCGAGTTGGCCGGCCGCTGGCGGATGGCCTCGATGAACGTCGTCTTCGCCGCCATCCCGGCGGTCATCTACCTCAGCGCCGGCCTGCCCGGCGCCGCCGGCACGCTCAGCGTCGGCACCCTGGTCGCCTTCACCGCGTTGCAGGGCGGCCTGTTCCGGCCGCTGATGGGCCTGCTCAACGTGGGCGTCTCCGTGACCGCCTCGCTGGCCCTGTTCGCGCGGATCTTCGAGTACCTCGACCTGCCCGTCGAGGTGGCCGACCCCGCCGACCCGGTCGACGTCGACCCCCGCCGGATCCGCGGCGACCTGCGCTTCACCGACGTCACCTTCAGCTACCCGGGCAGCGACACCGCCGCCGTCGCCGGGATCACCCTCGACGTGCCGGCCGGCACCGGGCTGGCCCTGGTCGGCGAGACCGGCTCCGGCAAGAGCACCCTGGCCGCGCTGGTCAGCCGCCTGTACGACCCGACCAGCGGCCGGATCACCGTCGACGGCGTCGACCTGCGCGACCTGCGCCTGGCCGACCTGGCGGCGATCGTCGGCGTGGTCAGCCAGGAGACCTACCTGCTGCACACCACCGTGCGGGAGAACCTGCGCTACGCCCGCCCCGAGGCCACCGACGCCGAGATCGAGGCCGCGGCCCGCGCCGCCCAGATCCACGACCTGATCGCCGGCCTGCCCGACGGGTACGACACGGTCGTCGGCTCGCGGGGACACCGCTTCTCGGGCGGCGAGAAGCAGCGCCTCGCCATCGCCCGTACGCTGCTGCGCGACCCGCGCATCCTGATCCTCGACGAGGCCACGAGCGCGCTGGACACCGAGACCGAGCGTGCCGTGCAGCGGGCGTTCGACGAGGTGGCCCGCGGCCGGACCACCATCACCATCGCCCACCGGCTCTCCACCGTGCGGGGCGCGGACCAGATCGCCGTGCTCGACCACGGCCGGATCGTCGAGTCGGGCGACCACGACAGCCTGCTGGAGCGCGCCGGCCGCTACGCCACCCTCGCCGCCTGACGGCAGTCGCCGCGATCCTCGCCGCCTGACGGCAGTTGCCGCGATCCTCGCCGCCTGACGGCAGTTGCCGCCATCTTCACCGCCTGACCGCAGCCGACGCCGGCGGTGGTGTCGGCCACCCTCCCCGGGCTGCCGGACCGACGCGCGGACGATCACAATCATCCGGTGCAGCGGCGGGGGTGGAGATGGGGCCTGCTCGTCGTCGTGGCCGCCGTCGCGACGGGCGGGACCGCCTGGGTCTGGCTGCGGTACGACTTCGAGAAGGTCAACTGGACCTGGGGCGTGATCGCGGGCGTCATCGGCGTCTACGTGGTGCTCGACCAGATCCTCACCAACCGGCAGGCCGCCTCGGGCGCGGCGGCGGTGCACCGCCGGGCGGCCGCGGACGAACTCCTCGAACTGGTGCGGCGCGAGCCGACCGACGAGGCCCTGCTGCGGGCGGTCGACGAGCCGTACCCGCTCCCGGTGACCTGGCACACCGCCCCGGAACGGCTGCTGCCGTCCTGGCGGGCCATCGGCCGGTCCAGCGACGCCGGCCCGATGGACCTGTCCGGCCGCCACGGGACACTGTGGAGCCGCTACCGCGGCATCCCGTCCGGACGCCTGCTGGTGCTGGGGCCGCCCGGATCCGGCAAGTCCATCATCGCGCTGCGGATGGCGCGGGAGCTGCCGCCGCACCGGGACGCCGACGCGCCCGTACCCGTGCTGCTGCCCGTCGGCTCGTGGGATCCGACCGCCGAGACGTTCCACGACTGGCTGGTGGACCGGCTCGCCCGGCGCTACACGCCGCTCGCGCCCAGTCATCCGCGCCGGGTGGCGGTGCTGCGGGACCTGGTGGAGACGGATCTCGTCGTGCCGGTCCTCGACGGGCTGGACGAGGTGCCCGAGGAGCAGGTGACCGCCTGTCTGGAGGAACTCAACCAGTTGCCGACGCAACGCTTCGTGCTGACCTGCCGGACCTCGGTCTACGAGAAGTACCTCGTCCAGGGTGAGAAGGTGCGTGGCGCGGCGGTGGTGGTCATCGACCCGTTGGCCCCGGACGACGTGGCGGAGTACCTCGTCGACGCCGCGCCCCTGCACCAGGCCGAGAGCTGGTCCACCGTGGCGGCGCGGATCGGCGGCGACGCGGAGCTGAGCGGGGCGCTGTCCACGCCGCTGATGGTGGCGATGGCCCGGAGCGCGTTCGACCAGCCGGGCACCGATCCGCGCGACCTCGTGCCACTGGCGGCCAGCCGGGGACGCGGCTCCGTGGAGGACGAGTTGCTGTCCCGTGCGGTCGACGCCGCGCTGCGGTCCCGCCGGGGCGCCCAGGGACTGCGCCGGTGGGAGCCGGCGAGGGCCCGCCGGTACCTCGCCTTCCTGGCCGCGCACCTGGAGTCGCTGGACGTGCGGGAGTTCCGCTGGTGGCAGTTGCCGACGGCGCTGCCCCGGCTGTTCTGGGCCGCCGTCGACGGTCTGCGTACCGGCCTGGCGGTCTGGCTGACCCTCGCCCTGGCGGGGGAGGGGCTCAGGTCGGTGGCCGCGGTGGTGACCGATCCGAGGACCGGCGAGCTGCTCACCGCGCTCGCGGAGCACCCCGCGGACCTGGCGGTGGCGGCCGCGGCCGTGGCGGCCGCCGCGCTGGGCATTGGTGGCCGGGAGCCGGGCAGCCGCCCGACCCGGGTGGTGTTCGTCGGCGGGTGGGCCGCGCTGCGCGAGAGGGCGCTCGACGGGCTGTTCCGGGGCGTGTTCTGGGGCTTCCTGACCTGGTTCGTGCTGTGGCTGTTCACCCCGCCGCCCGCGCTGGCCGCCCAGCTCGACCGGCTGCCCGGGCTGACGGGGTGGCCGGTCGAGGTGCGGGCCGGGGTCGTGCTCGGCGTCGCCTGGCTCGTCCTCGTCGGGCTCCGGTCCGCCCTGCGGATCGACTTCGCGGCCCCGGCCGCGGAACTCGGGGCCACCGGCGTGGTCGAGACCGTCCGGGCCGACCGCGCGGCGACGATCGCGTCGGTGGTGCCGGCCGTCGTCGCCGCGCTCGCCGGAGTGCTGGCCGGCGCCGCGGTCCTGTGGGTGACCGGTCTGCTGCCCCGGATGCCACCGCCGCGGGCCCTCGGCTACGCCGGGGTGGGCCTGGGGGTGGGCTGGTG
>NZ_JBPQTP010000077.1:0-32579 GCF_051386395.1 Micromonospora sp. URMC 106 | reverse complement strand
GGCGGCCGGCGGCCCGGCTCGTCTCGGGTCCGGGGGGTGTAACGACGTGGGGCCGGCCGGCATTCCGGCCGTCGCCCCGGGCCGTCGCAACGGCTCGGGGGTCACGCGCTCACGATGAATACAACGACGCGGGCCCTCGGCCCATGCCCACCCGGCCGGTGGCGCCCGCCACCACAACCCACCACAAACCCGACACACGGCATCGGCACCCCACCGCACCCGCGTCGAACCGGACACACACCCCACGCGGGCGCGCCGGGCCAGCGGCTGCGGGGGTTCGCACACGGGTCGGGAGGGGCCGCCCGCACCGGCCCGCGAACCAGCCGGAACGGGCACCCGCCGGGCCCGGCCCCCGGCGGCCGGCGGTCGGACGGCTGCGACCATGACGGCATGGAGATCTGGAACAACCCGTCCTGCTCGAAGTGCGCCGCCGCCCGGTCCGCGCTGGACGAGGCCGGGGTGGACTACGGCGTCCGCCCGTACCTCACCCGGCCGCCGAGCGCGGCGGAGCTGACCGAGGTGCTGCGCCGGCTCGACGCGCGCCCCTGGGACGTCTGCCGCACGCAGGAGCCCGCCGCCGTCGCCCTCGGCATGGCGGACTGGCCGCGCGACGAGGCGGCCGAGCCGCGCTGGATCGAGGCGATGGTCGCCGCACCGGAGCTGATCCAGCGGCCCCTGCTGCTGCTCGACGACGGCAGCGCGCTCGTGGGCCGTACCCCCGAGGCGTTGGCGGAGGCGGTGCGCCGCAGCGGCGCGACGCCCGGCGGCGACGCGGAGCCGGGCCCCTCCTCGCCGCGGTAGCGCGTTTCCGCCCGTGGCCGGCGGGAATGCGGCCGGTCGGACGGCACCGTCCGCACGCCGGAGGGAGGGGTCGGATGGCGCCACAGAGTCTGTCCACCGCCGTCCCGCAGCGGCTCACCCCGGTCGCCGGGGCGCCCCTGTGGTGCGACGCGCACGAGTTCGGGCTGCGCGGCGACGGCGTGACGAACGACCAGCCCGCGCTCTCCGACCTGGTGGACCGCCTCGGCGAGGGGTACGCCGCCGACGGGCGGGCCCGGGTCATCTACTGCCCGCCGGGGATCTACTCGATCCGGGACGCGGGCACGGTGTGGCGCAGCGGGGTGTCGCTGATCGGCGCGGGGCCCGGGGCGACGCGGCTCCTGCTCAGCAACGAGGGGAACCGGGCCGATCCGACCCCGCTGGCCCTCTGGACCACCGTGCAGCACGGCAACGCGGACGGGCCGGTGCGGCTCGACACCCCGCCGATCGGCGGACGCTGGGACGGCAACCACCACGACGAGGACTGACGCCCGGGGGCGGTCAGCGCGCGTCGTCGGCGGGCGCCGCCGCCTCCGCGTGCCGGTCGCGCAGCCGGGCCCGGATCTCCTCCGGGGTGTACGCCCGGCGTCGCCGTTCGGCCCGCGCGATCACCACCCCGGACGCCGCGACGCCGGCGAGACCCGCGAGCCCGAGCACCTTCCACCACCGCATCCGTTGCCGCATCGGCCTAGGGTAGACCCCCATGAGCATCAGTCTGGACGAGGCAGTGGAGCTGACCCGCACCGGCGACGTGTGGGTGTTCCGGGGCCGCAGCGTGCCGGACCGGGCCATCCAGTTGACCACCAACAGCCCGGTCAACCACGTCGGCATGGCCGTGGTGCTGGACGACATGCCGCCCCTGATGTGGCACGCGGAGCTGGGCAGGTCGCTGCCCGACATGTGGTCCGGCACCCACCAGCGCGGCGTGCAGTTGCACGACCTGCGCGACGCGGTCTGCGTCTGGGCCAACCGGTACGGCCAGCGGGCGTGGCTGCGCCAGCTCGACCCGCCGGCCGACGCGGAGATGGAGAACGCGGTGCTGCGCACCGTCGCCCGCCTCGACGGCACGCCGTTCCCGTCCACCGCCCAGCTCGCCTGGCGCTGGCTGCGCGGCCGGGTGCCGGCGCTGCGGGTGCCGGCGCTGCCCCGGACAGGCCGGGACCGCTCCGGCGCGTCGGTGCGTGACCGCGCGCTGGAGACGGCGTACTGCGCGGAGGTCGTCGCGGTGACCTACGAGGCGATGGGGCTGCTGCCCGCCGGACGGCGTCCGAACTGGTACGACCCCGGGCGGTTCTGGAGCGGCGACGACCTCGGGCTGGCCGGCGACGCCCGGCTCGGCGCCGAGATCGAGGTACGCGTCCCGGCGCGGTGAGGTTTGGCGCGACGGCCGGCCGGCAAATGCTGTCCCCGTGAGAGCTTCCACCGATCTCGACACGCTGGCCGACTTCTTCGACCGGTACGGCCTGGCGCTGACCACCGGCGACCTGCCCGCCATCGCCGGCTGTTACGCCCTGCCGGGGCTGGTGGTCGCCGACACCTACAGCTTCTCCTTCACCTCCCCGGCGGCGGTGGCACTGTCCTTCGTGGGCGCGGCCCCCGACTACCAGGAGCGCGAGCTGGTGGCCGCGCACGCGGCCATCGAGGACGTGCAGCCGATGTCGGCGCTGCTGACGATGGTGGCCGTCGAGTGGGAGTTCCTGGACAGCCAGGGCCGGGCGGTGCGCGGCGAGCGCTACCGCTACCTGCTGCGCGCCACCGACGACGGCCCGGTCATCTGCACGGTGCTGCGGTCCGCCTGACCCGCGGGTAGCGCTCGGCGTCCCACCCCGTCGTCGCCGACCGCTACGCTGCCCGGGACGACCGCTGGAGGAGGGCCATGTCCGGGACGGACCGAACTCCGAGCAAGTCCTACGGCACGGCCGCCATCGCGTCCTCGCCCTGGATCGTGGTGTCGGTCGGCGTCGGGGTGATGGTGGTGCTGCTGGTCATCGCGCTCGGCGCCTACCGGGGGCGCAGCCCCGCGTTCGACGCGCAGCCCCGCCCGCCCGAGCCGACCCTCGCCCTGCCCGACCCGCGGCCCTCGCCGAGCACTCCGGCCACGACCGCGTCGCCGTCGCGGCGGGCGTCGCCCACGCCGTCCGGCCGCGTCACCGGCCGGCCCACCCCGAGCCGGCCCGTGGAAAGTCGTACGCCGTCCCCGACGGCCAGCCGGACCGACGACGCGGTGGCGGTGGCCCCGCCCTCCGCGTCGCCGGTGAGCGGGCGGTACCGGGTGGTGGAGCAGTTCCACGACGGGTTCGTCGGTGAGGTGCTGGTCAGCAACGCGTCGACCACCGCTCGGGAGTGGACGGCGCGACTGGCCTTCCCGGGCGGGCGGTTGGGCAGCGCGTGGATCGAGGGGGCGCCACAGGGGACGGCGAGGCGGACCGACGACGGCTTCACCTACCACAGCGGCGAGGACCTGGCCGGGGGCGCGTCGGTCGCGCTGCGGTTCTACGTCGAGCACGCGGCGAGTCGTCCGACGAGCTGCGTCGTCGACGGTGGCGCCTGCCGCGGGCTGTAGGTCACCGACGGACCCACCACGGCCCGGCGCGGGTTGCGCCGGGCCGCGCCTTTTGCAAGCCGACTGCTTTGTTGCGACGCTGTTTGCAAGGTATTGCAGAATGTTTCGGCAAGGGCTAGCGTGCGGGCCAATCAGCGACCAGAGGAAGGCCGTCGATGAAACCCCCGCCGATACCGCGCAAGGCCCTGCTCGCCCTCGTCTGCATGCTCACCCTCACCCTCGTGGGCGCCCCGGTCGCCGTGCGCCAGCTCGGGGCCGCCGCCACGGCCGGCCCGGACGGCACCGGCCCGCTCGCCGCCGCCGGCGCCGCGCAGTGGCGCGCCGAGCCCTCGGCGGAGGCGCTGCTCAAGGCCGGAAGCAGCCAGGCCCGCGCCGAGCAGTTCTACTTCGTCCTGCCGGACCGGTTCGCCAACGGCGACCGGCGCAACGACGCCGGCGGCCTGACCGGGGACCGGCTCGCCACCGGCCTCGACCCGAAGGACAAGGGCTTCTACCACGGTGGCGACCTCAAGGGCGTCATGGACCGGCTCGACTACATCGAGGGGCTCGGCACGACGGCCATCTGGCTCGCCCCGATCTTCAAGAACCGCCCCGTGCAGGGCACCGGGTCCGACGTCTCCGCCGGATACCACGGTTACTGGATCACCGACTTCACCCAGGTCGACCCGCACTTCGGCACGAAGGACGACCTGAAGCGGCTGGTGCGGCTCGCCCACCAGCGCGGGATCAAGGTCTACCTCGACGTCATCGTCAACCACACCGCCGACGTCATCAGGTACGCCGAGGACAGGTACACCTACGTGGACAAGGCGACCTCCCCCTACACCGACGCGCAGGGGCGCGCCTTCGAGGACCGCAACTACGCCGACGGCAGCCGGGACTTCCCGAAGGTCGACACCACGTCGTTCCCGTACACGCCGACGTTCGCCACCCCCGCCGACGCGAAGGTCAAGGTCCCGGCGTGGCTCAACGACCCGACCATGTACCACAACCGGGGCGACTCCACCTTCGCCGGGGAGAACAGCGAGTACGGCGACTTCTTCGGCCTCGACGACCTGTGGACCGAGCGCCCGGAGGTGGTGCGCGGGCTGACCGAGGTCTACTCCGAGTGGGTGGAGTCCACCGGCGTGGACGGCTTCCGGCTGGACACCGTCAAGCACGCCAACCTCGACTTCTGGCCGCAGTTCAGCCAGGGCATCGAGCGCGCCGCCGACCGCGCGGGCAAGCCGGACTTCTTCATGTTCGGCGAGGTCTACAGCGCCGACCCGGAGATCACCTCGACGTACGTGCGGCGCGGCGGACTGCCGGCCACCCTCGACTTCGCCTTCCAGGAGGCCGCGCGCGGCTACACCGCCGGTGACGGCTCCGCCAAAGCCCTCGCCGACGTGTACGCCCGCGACGACCTCTACAACTCCCGCGACACCGACGCGGGCCGGCTGACCACCTTCCTCGGCAACCACGACATGGGCCGCATCGGCTCGTTCATCGCGGGCGGTGGCGCCGACCCGGCCAGCCACCTGCGCCGCGACCGGCTCGCCCACGAGCTGATGTTCCTCACCCGAGGCCAGCCGGTGGTCTACTCCGGCGACGAGCAGGGCTTCACCGGCCCCGGCGGGGACAAGGACGCCCGGCAGGACATGTTCGCCTCGAAGACCCCCGACTACCTCGACGACGACCTGCTCGGCACCGACCGCACCCACGCGGCGGACCAGTTCGACCCGACGCACCCGCTCTACCGGGCCATCGCCGAGCTGGGCGCGTTGCGCCAGGCGCACCCGGCCCTGCGCGACGGCGTCCAGGTCACCCGGTACGCCGCCGACGGCCCCGGCGTCTTCGCCTTCTCCCGGATCGACCCGAAGCAGCGCACCGAGTACGTCGTCGCGGTGAACAACGCCGCGACCGCGCAGACTGTCACCGTGGACACGTGGTCGGCCGGCGCCACCTTCGCCGGCGTCTACGGCGGCGCCGCCGCCCCGGTCGCCGGCGCGGACGGCAAGCTCACCCTGACCGTGCCGCCGCTGTCGGCCGTCGTGCACCGCGCCGGCACCCCGATCGCGCTGCCCGACGCCGCGCCGCAGCTCACGATCACCGCCCCGGCGCCCGGCGAGCCCGTCGCCACGAAGGCCGCCGTCACCGCCCAGGTCACCGGCGACCCGCTGGCCACCGTGAGCGTCGCCGCCCGGGTCGCCGGCGGGAGGTGGACCCTGCTCGGCAGCGCCGACCGGGCCCCGTACACGGTCCACCACGACCTGACCGGCCTGGCCGGCGGCACGAAGATCGAGTACAAGGCCGTCGTCCGCGACGGGAAGGGCCGCACCGCGACCGCCCGGTCCACCGCCACCGTCGGCACCCCCGCCGCCTCCGCCTCCCGCGACTGGGCGGTGGTGCACTACCAGCGCCCGGCCGGCGGCTACGCCGACTGGGGCCTCTACGCCTGGGGCGACATCGACCCGGCGTACGCCACCCAGTGGCCCAAGGGACAGCCGTTCGCCGGTGAGGACTCGTACGGCCGGTTCGCCTGGGTGAAGCTCAAGCCCGGCGCGAAGTCCGTCGGCTTCCTGGTGGTCGACGCAGAGGGCAACAAGGACGTCGGCCAGGACCGCACCATCGACGTGACACAGACCGGCGAGGTCTGGGTCAAGCAGGGCGACCCGACGGTCTACCCCACCCGGCAGGCCGCCACCGGCGAGCCCGACCCGCCGGTCGCCGACGGCACCGCGGTCATCCACTACCACCGGGCCGACGGCAACTACGACGGCTGGGGCCTGCACCTGTGGGACGGGGCCGCCACCCCGACGGACTGGGCCAAGCCGATGGCGCCGACCAGCGTCGACTCCTTCGGCGCCGTCTTCCGGGTGCCGCTGGCGGCCGGGGCGACCGGGCTGAGCTACATCATCCACCGCGGCGACGAGAAGGACCTGCCCGACGACCAGCGGCTCGACTTCACCGCCGCCGGCCGCGAGGTGTGGCTGCTCGCCGGCACGCCCGGGCGGCTCCTGCCGTCCACCGCGTCCGGCGCCGCCCGGGACGTCGACATCACGAAGCAGAAGGCGCACTGGATCGACCGCTCGACCGTCGCCTGGCGGACCGGGCCCACCGACGGCAGGACGTACGCCCTGGTCGCCGCCCCGGCCGGCGGGGTCACCGTCGCCGACGGCGAGCTGGTCGGCACGTACACGACGCTTCCGCTCGACGCGCAGCGCAACGGGCTCACCGAGGCCCAGCGCGCGGCCTTCCCGCACCTGTGGGCGTACCGGAGCTTCACGCTCGACCGGCGGGACCTGGGCAAGGTTCCCGCGGCCCTGCGCGGGCAGCTCCTGGTGACCGAGCGGGACGCCGAGGGCACCCTGCTCGCCGCGACCGGCGTGCAGATCCCCGGCGTGCTCGACGACGTCTACGCCCGGGCCGCCGACGCGAAGCTCGGGCCGACCTTCGCCGGCAGGGTGCCGACGCTCGCGGTCTGGGCGCCGACGGCGCGGCAGGTGTCGCTGGAGCTCTTCGACTCCCCGACCGGGCAGCCGAGGACGGTGACGATGCGCCGCGACGACCGCACCGGCGTCTGGTCGGTGCGCGGCGCCCGCGACTGGTACGGCAAGTACTACCGCTACCAGGTGCGGGCGTGGCAACCGGCGACGCAGAAGATGGTCACCGCCGCGGTGACCGACCCGTACTCGCTGGCGCTGGCGCCGAACTCCACGCACAGCCAGATCGTGGACCTGGCCGACCCGGCGCTCGCGCCGGCGGGCTGGGAGCGGCTGCGCAAGCCGGCGGCCGTGCCGTCGACGAAGGTGCAGATCTCCGAGCTGTCGGTGCGGGACTTCTCCGTCGCCGACACCACGGTGCCGGCCGAGCGGCGGGGCACCTACCTCGCCTTCACCGACCCGGGGACCGCCGGCATGAAGCACCTCGAGGCGCTCGGTGACGCCGGGGTGACCCACCTGCACCTGCTGCCCGCGTTCGACTTCGCCACGATCCCCGAGCGCCGTGCCGACCAGCGGCAGCCCGCCTGCGACCTGGCCGCGCTGCCGCCGGACTCCGAGGAGCAGCAGCGGTGCGTCGCGGCGGTGGCGGACACCGACGGCTACAACTGGGGGTACGACCCGCTGCACTACACGGTTCCCGAGGGCGGCTACGCCGTCGACCCGGCCGGGGCGCGGCGCACCACCGAGTTCCGGCAGATGGTCGCCGGGGTCAACGGCGCCGGGCTGCGCGTGGTGATGGACGTCGTCTACAACCACACCTCGGCGGCGGGCGCCGACCCGAAGTCGGTGCTCGACCAGATCGTGCCCGGCTACTACCACCGGCTCCTCGAGGACGGCAGCGTCGCCAACTCGACCTGCTGCGCCAACACGGCCCCGGAGCACGCCATGATGGGCAAGCTCGTGGTGGACTCGCTGGTCACCTGGGCCCGGGCGTACAAGGTGGACGGTTTCCGCTTCGACCTGATGGGCCACCACCCGAAGGCGAACATCCTGGCCGTGCGCAGGGCGCTCGACGAGCTGACCGTGGCCCGCGACGGCGTGGACGGGAAGAAGATCCTGCTCTACGGCGAGGGCTGGAACTTCGGCGAGGTCGCCGGCGACGCCCGGTTCATGCAGGCCACCCAGGCCAACATGGCCGGCACCGGGATCGGCACCTTCAACGACCGGCTCCGCGACGCGGTGCGCGGCGGCGGGCCGTTCGACGCCAACCCGCGGGCGCAGGGCTTCGCCTCCGGGCTGTTCACCGATCCCAACGGCGACCCGGTGAACGGGTCCGCCGCCGAGCAGAAGGCCCGCCTGCTGCACCAGCACGACCTGATCAAGGTGGGGCTCACCGGCAACCTGCGCGGCTACCGGTTCACCGACTCCGCCGGCCGGCAGGTCACCGGCGCGCAGGTCGACTACAACGGCTCGCCGGCCGGCTACACCGCCGCGCCGGGGGAGGCGGTCACCTACGTCGACGCGCACGACAACGAGATCCTGTACGACGCGCTGGCGTACAAGCTGCCGCACGACACGCCGATGGCGGACCGGGCCCGGATGCAGGTGCTGGCGCTGAGCACGGTGGTGATGGGGCAGGGCACCGGATTCGTCACCACCGGCACCGAGCGGCTGCGCTCGAAGTCGCTGGACCGCAACTCGTACAACTCCGGTGACTGGTTCAACCAGATCCGGTGGGACTGCGCGCGGGGCAACGGGTTCGGCGCCGGCCTGCCGCCCGCGCAGGACAACCGGGACAAGTGGCCGTACGCCAAGCCGCTGCTGGCGGATCCCGCGCTGGTCCCGGACTGCGCGGCGATCACCATGACCGACGCCCGGTACGCCGAGTTGCTGAAGATCCGGGCCTCCTCGCCGGTCTTCGGGCTGACCACGGCGGAGCAGGTGCAGAAGCGGGTCGCCTTCCCGCTCTCCGGCGCGGCCGAGACGCCCGGCGTGCTCACCATGACGCTGGACGGACGCGGCCTCGACGGGCGCTGGAAGTCGGTGACGGTAGTCTTCAACGCCACCGGTGAGACGGCGACGCAGCAGCTGACCGGGCTGCGCGGGGCGGATGTGGCGCTGCACCCGGTGCTGCGCACCTCGGCGGACGAGGTGCTGCGGACGGCCTCCTTCGACCCGGCGAGCGGCACGTTCACGGTGCCGGCGCGCAGCGTGGCGGTCTTCGTCCAGCAGTAGGTGACACACGTGTCCGGCCCCCTTCCGCCGAGCGGAAGGGGGCCGGACCGTCCTCTGCGTCAGCCGATGCCGTGCCGGCTGACCCCGGTGGCTGTGCTCAGTTGGCGCAGCCGGGGACGTTGGTGCAGTTGCGGGGTTCGTTCTTCTTGATGATGGTCTTGTTGTCGAGGTTGACGGTGGCGTTGTTGGCGTTGAAGATGCCGCCCGCGCCGGCGGTTTCGGCGGCGAAGTTGCCGACGATCTTGCTGTTGCGGATGGTGAGGACGGCGGTGGTGTCGTTGTAGATGGCGCCGCCCTGTTCGGCGTGGTTGCCCTTGAACTCGCTGTCGTAGAGGTTCAGGGTTTCGCCGTTGAACAGGCCGCCGCCGTTGTCGCCGGCGGTGTTGTCGGCGAAGACGGTGTGCTTGATGGTGGCGATGCTGTCGCTGTCGTGGAAGACGCCGCCGCCGTCGTCGGTGGCCTTGTTTCCGGCGATGATGACGTACTCCAGCAGCATGGTGGAGTCGCCGACGTTGTGGATGCCGCCGCCGCTGTCGCAGGCGGTGTTGTGGGCGATCTTGGT
Source organism: Micromonospora sp. URMC 106 (assembly GCF_051386395.1). Classification (NCBI taxonomy): domain Bacteria; kingdom Bacillati; phylum Actinomycetota; class Actinomycetes; order Micromonosporales; family Micromonosporaceae; genus Micromonospora; species Micromonospora sp. URMC 106. The sequence continues at coordinate 22,978 of NZ_JBPQTP010000077.1, read as the reverse complement.
GCGGGTGACGGTGAGGCGGGCGTCGTCGTCGCTGTGGATGCCGCCGCCGTCGTTGCTGGCCTTGTTGTTGGTGATCTGGCTGTAGGCGATGGTGGCGGTGCCGTTGTCGCGGTTGGCGATGCCGCCGCCGTCGCCGCCGCTGTTGCCGGTGCCGGTGGCGGTGTTGTTGTCGATGTGCGAGTCGTGGACGGTCAGTTCGCCTTCGTTGTAGATGGCGCCGCCGTTGCCGCCGTTCTCGCCGTTGCCGCGGGCGTGGTTGTCGGCGAGGGTGCTGTCGTGGATCTCGACCTCGCCGAGGTTGTAGATGGCGCCGCCGTTGCCGCCGTTGCCGGTGCCGGTGGCCCGGTTGTCGACCAGCTTGGTGTGCTTGAGGGTGGCCTCGCCGCCCTCCTGCACCAGCAGGGCGCCGCCGTTGGCGCGGGTGGGCAGTTGCGGGGGCGCGGTGACCTGGCCGCCCTTGAGGGTGAGGTCCTTCAGGGTCAGCTGGCCGCCGGAGGCGACCTCGAAGAACCGGAACAACTCGGTGCCGTCGTGGAAGAACGTGGAGTTGTTGCCCAGGATCGTGATCCGCTCGTCGATGACGGGGAAGGCGTTGTTGTCGGTCTGCTCGGTGAACCTGTAGGTGCAGTCGCGGGCCAGCTTGAACACCCCGCCGGTGTCCTCGTTGGCCCTGTTCACCGCCTCGACCAGGACGTCGGTGTCACACGGCAGTTCCTTGGCGTCCTTGCCGTCCTTGTCCTTGTCCTTGCCGTCCTTGTCCTTGCCGTCGCGGCCGTCGCGGCCGTCCTTGCCCTGCCAGTCCTTGCCGTCCTTGCCCTGCCAGTCCTTGCCCTGCCAGTCGTCCTGGCCACCGCGGGAATCCTGCCCCTCCCGGCCCTTGCCGGTCTCGCCCGCGCGGTCGCCGCGACCGGCGTCGTCCTTGGCGACCTGCTCGGCCGTGGACCACTTCAGGTCGGCGAGACGGTCGACCCCGACGGCGCCCGCGCTGCTCGCGGCGGCGACGCCGGCGAGGCTGACCACGCCGGTCAGTCCGGCGACGCCGGTGGCGAGCCACAGCTTGCGCCGGCTCTTCGGCGCGGTGTTCTCGGCGTTCTTGCGAAGGTAGTTGGACATCGGAGCTCTCTGCTCTCTCCTCGTACCAGACAGGGCCGCTCCGCCACCGCGGGCTGCCCTGGCTACAAATCGGTTGTAGCTACTGAGGCCCACCGTATGAGAATCTTTTTCTCTTCACGGCCATATCCGAAAGGAACCCACGTTAGGGGTAACACGGATCAGGGTGGGACGGTCCGGACGGCGGGGAGTGAGGCCGCGTAGTCGTGCCGAACCGGCGGGTTGCGCCACGTCTCGCCCCAACCGGCGCCGAACCCCACCACGGGTTGGCACGTTGCCGGCCCGGGGCGGGATCGTCCCCGGGCCGGCGCCCGCACGGAAGGGATCCCTTCCCCCGGACGGGGGAAGGGATCCCTTCGTTATGTGGTGGTTCAGTTGGCGCAGCCGGGGACGTTGGTGCAGTTGCGGGGTTCGTTCTTCTTGATGATGGTCTTGTTGTCGAGGTTGACGGTGGCGTTGTTGGCGTTGAAGATGCCGCCCGCGCCGGCGGTTTCGGCGGCGAAGTTGCCGACGATCTTGCTGTTGCGGATGGTGAGGACGGCGGTGGTGTCGTTGTAGATGGCGCCGCCCTGTTCGGCGTGGTTGCCCTTGAACTCGCTGTCGTAGAGGTTCAGGGTTTCGCCGTTGAACAGGCCGCCGCCGTTGTCGCCGGCGGTGTTGTCGGCGAAGACGGTGTGCTTGATGGTGGCGATGCTGTCGCTGTCGTGGAAGACGCCGCCGCCGTCGTCGGTGGCCTTGTTTCCGGCGATGATGACGTACTCCAGCAGCATGGTGGAGTCGCCGACGTTGTGGATGCCGCCGCCGCTGTCGCAGGCGGTGTTGTGGGCGATCTTGGTGCGGGTGACGGTGAGGCGGGCGTCGTCGTCGCTGTGGATGCCGCCGCCGTCGTTGCTGGCCTTGTTGTTGGTGATCTGGCTGTAGGCGATGGTGGCGGTGCCGTTGTCGCGGTTGGCGATGCCGCCGCCGTCGCCGCCGCTGTTGCCGGTGCCGGTGGCGGTGTTGTTGTCGATGTGCGAGTCGTGGACGGTCAGTTCGCCTTCGTTGTAGATGGCGCCGCCGTTGCCGCCGTTCTCGCCGTTGCCGCGGGCGTGGTTGTCGGCGAGGGTGCTGTCGTGGATCTCGACCTCGCCGAGGTTGTAGATGGCGCCGCCGTTGCCGCCGTTGCCGGTGCCGGTGGCCCGGTTGTCGACCAGCTTGGTGTGCTTGAGGGTGGCCTCGCCGCCCTCCTGCACCAGCAGGGCGCCGCCGTTGGCGCGGGTGGGCAGTTGCGGGGGCGCGGTGACCTGGCCGCCCTTGAGGGTGAGGTCCTTCAGGGTCAGCTGGCCGCCGGAGGCGACCTCGAAGAACCGGAACAACTCGGTGCCGTCGTGGAAGAACGTGGAGTTGTTGCCCAGGATCGTGATCCGCTCGTCGATGACGGGGAAGGCGTTGTTGTCGGTCTGCTCGGTGAACCTGTAGGTGCAGTCGCGGGCCAGCTTGAACACCCCGCCGGTGTCCTCGTTGGCCCTGTTCACCGCCTCGACCAGGACGTCGGTGTCACACGGCAGTTCCTTGGCGTCCTTGCCGTCCTTGTCCTTGTCCTTGCCGTCCTTGTCCTTGCCGTCGCGGCCGTCGCGGCCGTCCTTGCCCTGCCAGTCCTTGCCGTCCTTGCCCTGCCAGTCCTTGCCCTGCCAGTCCTTGCCCTGCCAGTCCTTGCCCTGCCAGTCGTCCTGGCCACCGCGGGAATCCTGGCCGTCCTTCTTGTCGTCTTTCTCGCCGGAGCCCGGGTCGGCCGTGCCGGCGTCGCTGACGTTCTGCTTCGGGGTCGACGCCTGCGCGTCCGACAGCCGGTCCGCGCCGCCGGCCTTGTCGTCGCGGGCGGCCACGCCGCCCAGTGCCGCCAGGCCGACCACGCCGGTCAGTCCGGCAACGCCCGCAGCCACCCAGAGTTTGCGCCGCCCTCGGGTCGGTGCGCCCGTGGGGGCGCCACCGTCGGGAGTCGTTACGTCATTGGACATCAGAGCCTTCCGCCCTTTCCTGCTGCCAGACGGGGTCGCACTACTCGAAGCGGTGCGACCAGCTACAAATGGGTTTGTAGCCTCTGATAGTCACCGTATGAGAAGGATCCTCGCGAGAGGCGTGAATCCGAGAAAACCCCGCATTCCCCTCACTCCGGGCGCGACGTGCCGACGCGGCGGCTCCGGGCAGGAAGTGGGTGAGCAGCGCGAACGCCGACGGGCCCCCCCGCCGGTGCGTCGACGTCGAAAACGTCGCGACCGGCGGCGAGGCCCGTCGTGTGGTCGTGCCCGCGGGATCAGCCCGGCAGGCGCGGACCGGCCTCACGCTGCTCGGCCAGCCAGGTCTCCACCTCGTCGGCCCCGCGCGGCAGTCCGGCGGAGAGGTTCACCGCGCCGGTGGCGGTGACCAGGATGTCGTCCTCGATCCGGACGCCGATGCCGCGCAGCTCCTCGGGAACCAGCTCGTCCTCCGGCTGGAAGTAGAGCCCCGGCTCGACGGTGAGCACGTAGCCCTCGCCCAGGACGCCGTCCCGGTACTTCTCCTTGCGGGCGTCGGAGCAGTCATGCACGTCGATGCCGAGCATGTGGCCGAAACCGTGCAGCGTCCAGCGCCGGTAGATCGTGGACTTCTCGTCCATCGCCTCGTCCACGCCCACCGGCAGCAGGCCCAGGTCGGCCAGGCCCTCGGTGAGCGCCCGCATGCACGTCAGGTGGACGTCGTGGAACTTCACCCCCGGCCGGATGACGTCGATGCCGGCCTGCTGCGCGCGGTGCACGACGTCGTAGACCTGGCGCTGGAGCGGGGTGAACCGGCCGTTGACCGGTAGCACCCGGGTCACGTCGGCCGTGTAGAGGTTGCGGTTCTCCACGCCCATGTCCATCAGCAGCAGCTCGCCCGGGCGGGTCGATCCGTTGTTGTGCACCCAGTGCAGGATCGTCGCGTGCTCGCCGGCGCCGACGATCGAGCCGTAGCCGACGTCGTTGCCGTCGTGCCGGGCGCGCAGCGCGAAGACGCCCTCCAGCAGACGCTCCGAGACGCCCCGGTCCGCCGGCAGCACCCGGGCCACGTCCTCGAAGCCCCGCACGGTCGCGTCGATCGCGTCCTGGAGCTGCGAGATCTCCCACTCGTCCTTGACCAGCTTCTGCTCCGCGATGGTGACCGCGAGCTCCCAGTCGCGGGCCGGCTGGCCCTGGGCGCGGGGGCCGTCGTACGGGCGCACGGCCGCGTCCACCCGCGCGTCGAAGCCCCGCAGCACCCGGGTGCGCCCCGGCGCCAGGTCGGCCAGCGCCGCCTCCAACTCGGTCAGGTCGGCGGTCGGCAGGCCCAGCTCGGTCGACTTCTCCGTCAGGGTGTGCCGACGGCCGAGCCACAGCTCGCCGTGCCGGCTGCGGAAGAACTCGTCGTTCTGCCGCGACGACCGGGGGCGCATGTACAGCGTGGCGTCGTGGCCGGACCCGTTCGGCCGCAGCACGAGGACGCTGTCCGGCTCGTGGTCGCCGGTCAGGTAGACGAAGTCGCTGCCCGGCCGGAACGGGTATGCGGTGTCGTTGGCGCGCACCTTCTCGCCGCCGGTCGGGATCACCAGGGTCTCGCCCGGGAAGGCCGCGGAGAGCGCGGCGCGGCGCTTGGCGTAGTTCGGCACCTCCGGTCGCGGGCCGACCGGCAGCGCGGTGTCCCGCCAGCCCTGCCGCATGAACGTCAGGAACGCCTCCGGGAATGCCGGGTCGTGCGACTCGGCGCCGTCCGCCGGCTTGTTGTCGGTGCGTTCCTCGGCCATGCTCCGCTCCCTCCGCGTCGTTGCTGGTCCTGACGGTACCCCGCGCCGTGTCGGGTCGGCTGGCCCGGTAGGCCCCCCGCGCGGGCGGGGCTGCGGGCCGCCCCGCCGTCCGCCGGCCGTCACGATGCCCGCGGCCGCCGGCGGGCGCGACGCCCGGAGGGGCGGCGCTCCCGCGTACCCCGTTCCCGCCGCGCGGGAGAGCCTGCGGTGCCGCGACGCCCGCTGCGGCCGCGTGGAAAGATGACGACCATGTGCGGACTCCTGGCCTTCTTCAGCGCGCGCGGCGACGCCGCCGCCCACCGCGACAACATCGCCGGGGCGTTGGAATGCCTGCACCACCGCGGACCGGACGAGACCGGTGTCGAGGTGGTCGGCGACGCCTCCGGCCGGTACGCGGACGGGGTGTTCGCGCACAAGCGGCTGGCGATCATCGACGTGGCCTCCAGCCAAGAGCCCCTGTCCTACGCGAACGGGCGCTACCTGCTCACCTTCAACGGCGAGATCTACAACTACATCGAGCTGCGCGAGGAGCTGATCCGGAACTTCGGCGCGCAGTTCGCCACCGCCGGTGACGGTGAGGTGATCGTCGCCGGCTACCACTACTGGGGCGAGCAGGTGCTCACCCGGCTGCGCGGCATGTTCGCCTTCGTCATCTGGGACCGGCAGGAGCGCCGCGCCTTCGGCGGCCGGGACTACTTCGGCATCAAGCCGCTGCACTACCTGGAGACCGCCGACGGCCTCTACCTCGCCTCGGAGAAGAAGGCGCTGCTGCCCTTCGCGCACTCCAACTACCAGGGCGACGCCGGCATCGACACGGCCAACCTCAGCCACTACCTGACCCTGCAGTACGTGCCGGAGCCCGGCACCCTGCACAAGGGGATCAACCGGATCGGCTCGGGGGAGTACCTCACCTGGACGCCGGGCGGGCGGATCGACGTGCGGCGGTGGTACCGGCCGGTGTTCCGGCCCACCCCGGTCTCCGACGAGCAGCGGCTCTACCACGAGATCCGGGAGACGCTGCGGGAGAGCGTCCGGATGCACATGCGCTCCGACGTGCCGGTCGGCTCGTTCCTCTCCAGCGGCATCGACTCGACCGCCGTGGTCGCCCTGGCCCGCGAGTTCAACCCGAACATTCTCACCTTCACCGTCGGCTACGACGTCCCGGGCTACTCCGAGATCGACGTCGCGCAGGACTCGGCCCGACACCTCGACGTGACGACCATCCCGACGAAGATCGGGCCGTACGACATGATCGAGGCGCTGCCGAAGATCGTCTGGCACCTGGACGACCCGGTGGCCGACCCGGCGCTGGTGCCCCTCTACTTCGTGGCCAAGAAGGCCGCCGAGCACGTCACGGTGGTCCTCTCCGGCGAGGGCGCCGACGAGTTCTTCGGCGGCTACACGATCTACCGCGAGCCGCTGTCGCTGAGCGGCGTCAACGGCCTGCCGGGCGGCGTGCAGAAGGGGCTGCGGGCGGTCTCCAAGGCGATCCCGCAGGGCGTCAAGGGCAAGAGCTTCCTGGAGCGCGGCACCACCCCGATCGAGCAGCGCTACTACGGCAACGCCCGGATGTTCACCGAGGAGGAGAAGCAGCACCTGCTGCGCCGCTACGACCCCTCGGTGCGCTACACCGACGTCACCGCGCCGATCTACGCGGAGTGCACCGAGCTCGACGACGTGACCAAGATGCAGTACGTCGACCTCTACACCTGGCTGCGCGGCGACATCCTGGTCAAGGCCGACCGGATCTCGATGGCCCACTCGCTGGAGGTGCGGGTGCCCTTCCTGGACCGGGAGGTCTTCGACGTGGCGTCGCGGATCCCGGTGGACCTCAAGCTCCCGCCGCGCTCCGACGCCACCAAGTACGCGATGCGCCAGGCGCTGCAGGGTGTGGTGCCGCCGGCCATCGTCAACCGCAAGAAGCTCGGCTTCCCGACCCCCACCCGCGTCTGGCTGCGCGGCGAGATGTACGAGTGGGCCCGGCACGTGCTGGCCACCTCCGGCGCGGGTGACCTGCTCGACCTGTCGTACGCGATGCGGCTGCTGGAGGAGCACAAGCGGGAGGAGGCCGACCACTCCCGCAAGGTGTGGACCGTGCTGATCTTCTGCATCTGGCACGCCATCTTCGTGGCGAAGACCCTCGACCCGGGCATCCAGCGCAACCAGTCCGCCCTGCTCACCAAGCCGGTGGTCGGCTCGATGGTCCGCTGACCCACCCTGGGCCACCCCGGCACCCACTTCGCCGATCAGGAGGTCTGCCGCCCCATTCCCGGGGACGCAGACCTCCTGATCGTTGCGAACGGGCCGGTGCGCGGGTCAGCGGCCGGAGCAGGTGACCGTGGGCAGGGTGTTGGCGCCGTTGGTGGTGGCGACGAAGCCGAAGGTCGCGGTGCCCTCCGGGGCGATCGTGCCGTTCCAGGCCGCGTTGGTCACGGTGACCGCGGAACCGGATCCGCCCAGCGTGCCGCTCCACAGGCTGTTGATGGTCTGCCCGCTGGGCCACGTCCAGTTCGCCGTCCATCCGGACCACGTCGAGGCGGTGTGGTTCATGATCGTGACCTCGCCCTGGAAGCCGCCGTTCCAGGAGCCGACCACCTTGTAGACCGCCATGCAGTCGCCGCCGTGCGGCGGGGGCGTGGTCGGGTTCGGCGGCGGGGTGGTCGGGTTCGGCGGCGGCGTGCCGCCCGGGCCGACCCCCGTCACCTCGCCGTTGCCGCCGTCGAAGGTGACGTCCGAGCAGCCGAAGAAGTTCTCCTGGCTGTCCGAGCGGACCCACCGCGAGTAGATGATGTGCCGGCCGCTCTTGTTGGTCGGCAGGTTGCCGCTGAAGTAGTAGTGCCCGTCGTTGGTGCCGACCGCGCCCCGCTGGGGCGGGTTGGTCACCGTCAGGAACGGCTGTTCCTCCAGGTCGCTCCAGGCCAGCGGGCGGGTGGGGCTCCAGCTGTCCTTCGTCACGTAGAAGTAGAAGGTGCCGGGGTGGTGGGCCCAGTTGCTGTAGCGGAACTCCATCCGCGCGCCGGCCGTCAGGTGGGTCAGTGGCCAGTCGGTGCGGGCCAGGTCGTAGCCGGCGAAGCCGGTGTTGCCGCCGCTGCACAGCTTGCCGTCCGGGATGAAGCCGACGGTCCGGCCGCCGGCGTCGGAACGCAGCACGCTGAACCAGTTGTAGAGCGAGTTGGCGCCGCTCTGTGCCACGGCGGCCGAGCAGGCGGGGTTGTTCGGCCTGATCTCGCCGGTGGCGGTGAGGCCGTCCTTCCAGCACAGGAACGTCCGGCTGCCGGGGGTCATCGCGGCACCGTGCGCGGCGGCGGGGTCGGGCCCCGCCGTCAGGGCGACGGCGCCCGCGAGGAGAGTGGCGGCCGCGGTGAGCAACGCGGCCGTACGCGATCGGTGGGACACGGGTTCTCCTGACTCGCGGGACGCGGGCGTCCCGCGGGTGACGCGGGGTGGCAGCGCCGGCCGCCCCGCTGCACGAGCGGATACGACGGTCGCGGCGGACGTGCCCCGGCGCGGATGGCCGGCGGACGTGCGCCGTCGGTGGCCCGCCTCGCGGACCGGTGCCCTCGCGTGGATGTGAACCCGGCGCCGGTGGCACGGCAGCCCCCGCACCGCCCGGCATGCGCCATCCCACCACGCGGGTGGGATGGCGCGCAATAGCCCTTTCTCGATGTGTCAGTAGCGCTCGGCGAGGTGCTCGCGGCCGGGCGGCGGCTCGTAGGCCGCCGGCCAGAACTCGGTGACCTCGCGGACCAGACCGGCGTCGTCGAGGTCGAAGAAGCTCGTGGCGGGAAGCTGCTCGCCCTGGTAGGCGCAGGTGATCCAGGTGGCGGCGTGCCGGCCGGAGGCGACCGCGCGGGTCACCGCGAGATGCCAGTCGCCGGGGTATTCCTGGTTGAAGCGCAGGAACGACTCCCGGCCGACGATCCGTTCGCGGGTCTGCGGCATGTGGTAGACCACGTCGTCGGCGAGCAGGCCGGCGAGGGTGTCCCAGTCCCTCGCCTCCAACGCCGTCCAGTAGGCCAACACGGTGGCTTCGGTGCTCATCACGGCGCGTACTGTGCCAGCCTGGTGCGACACGTTCGGTCGGCGCGCGGTGCGGACGAGGGGGCGCAGATGGGATACGCGGTGGTGCTCGGGGAGGCGCTGGTCGACCTGCTCGACACCGAGTGCGACGGGGAGCCGGTCTACCGGCAGGCCGTCGGCGGCGGGCCGCTGAACGTGGCGGTCTGCGTCGCCCGGCTCGGCGGCGCGGTGCAGTTCGTCGGGTCGCTCGGCGACGACGCCCTGGCCGGGCGGATCCGCGACTTCCTGGCCGGGGCCGGCGTGGGCCTGGCCGGGGCGGTCACCGTCGCCGCCCCGACCGCGCTGGCGGTGGCCACCTTCGCCGGTCCCGAGCCCGACTTCCGGTTCTACGGCGAGCCGCCCTCCTACGGCCTGCTCGGCCCCGACGACCTCGACGCCGACCTGGTCGCGGGCGCCGACGTCCTGTACTGCGGGTCGATCGTGCTGCTCCAGCCGCCGGTGCTGGCCGCCGCCCGCCGGGCCTGGGCGCTGGCCGGCGGCCTGCGGGTCTTCGACCCCAACGTGCGGCCCCGGCTGCTCGACGGGCCGGCCGCGCTGGCCGGGCTGCGCGAGGTCGTGGCCGAGTTCGCCGCCGGCGCCCACCTGGTCAAGCTGAGCGCCGCCGACGCCAGGCTGCTCTACCCCGGTGAGCCGGAGGAGGGGGTGGCGGCGTACCTGCGGGAACTCGGCGCGGGGACCGTCGTGGTCACCCTCGGTGCCGCCGGCGCGGTGGTCGCCGCCGCCGGCGCCGATCCGGTACGCGTGCCCGCCCCGAAGGTGGACGCGGTGGACGCGACCGGCGCCGGCGACTCGGTGATGGGGGCGCTCGTCGCCGACCTGCTGACCGACGGCGAACCTGCCGCGCCGGCCGGCTGGCACGAGCGGGTGGCCTTCGCGCTGCGGGTGGCCGCCCTGGTCTGCGAGTTGCCCGGCGGCGCGACCGCCATGCCCACCCGCGCCGAGGTCCTCGCCCGCTTCGCCCGCTGACCCGGCCCGACGGGGGCGGGCCGGCTCCGTCCCGGTCGTCGGCTCGCCCGGGTGAGGGACACCACGGTGCGGTCGCGGGAGAGCGCCAGCGGGTGGGGACGCGCCTGCCGTCGCCCTCAGGCGGCGGTGCCGTCGAGTTCGGCGTAGCCGCGGCGCGCGGCGTGCAGGGCGGGGCGCGCGCCGAAGGGCGCCTCGGCGGCGACGCGCTCGGGCGGGGCGCCGCCGGTGTGCCCGGCCCGGATGAGCCAGGCCAGCTCGACGAGCTGGGTGTGCTGCGCGCGGACGAAATCGGCGTCCACCGGCTCGCCGTGCCCCGGCACGACGACGGTCGCCGGGGTGGTCATCCGGAGCAGCTCGGCCACGGCGTCCGGCCACTGCAAGGGGTAGGACTCCTCGAAGGCGGGCGGGCCGCTCTGCTCGACCAGGTCGCCGGCGACCAGCACGTCGGCGTCCTGCACGTGCACCACGAGGTCACCCGCGGTGTGCCCGCGACCGGGGTGGCGCAGCACCACCCGCCGGCCGCCCACGTCGAGCACGGTCTCGCCGTGCACGGTGTGCGTGGGCGCGAGCAGCGTGGCGCCGGCCAGCTCGTCGGCCAGCGCGGGGTGCTCGCCGCGCATCTCCTCGTACGCCTCCCGGCGCAGCCGGTCCGCCTCCTCGCGCATCGCCGCGGCGGCCACCTCGTGGGCGTAGACCGGGCGGGGCGGGTCGGCGGCGAGGGTCGCGTTGCCGAAGCAGTGGTCGAAGTGGTGGTGGGTGTTCACCACCGTCCACGGGTGGGTCGTGACCGCCCGGGCGGCGGCGGCCAGCTCGGCGGCCTGCCCGGCGGTGGAGAGCGTGTCGACCAGCAGCGCCGCCCCGTCGCCGACGACCAGCGTGACGTTGACGTGCAGCAGCGGCTCGCGCAGCACGTGCACCCCGTCGGCGACCTGCGTGAAGCGGGCGGTCATGACGACCGCGCGGCGCGTTCCACGAAGCGCTGCCGGTCGACCAGCACCCGCTCCACCCGGCCCTCGGCGACCGTCTCGTCGCCGTCGCTGACGCTCACCTCGAAGTGCAGCCGCCGCCCCTCGACCGCGGCCAGCCGGGCCTGCGCCACCACCGTCCGCCCCACCGGGGTGGCCGCGCGGTGGTCGAGCTCGACGCGGGTGCCGACCGTCGTCGACCCGCTGGGCATCCGGGGGGCGGTGGCCGCCACGGTGGCCGCCTCGGCGAGGGCGAGCACCCGGGGCGTGCCCAGCACCGGCACGTCCCCGGAGCCCACCGCCTGGGCGGTGTCGGTGTCGGTGACGGTCAGCTCCACCCGGGCGGTCAGGCCCGGCGTGAGGGCGGGCTCCGGCTGCTCCTGCATGGTCAGAGCCTAGACGAGGCGGGCCGGGGCCGGCGGGCGTCCGTTCGCCGGCTCACCGCTCGCGCGCGGGGTGCCCGCCGAAGGTCCCGGCGAAGACGGCCAGCCCGTGGTCCATGGCCGCGCCGATGCCAGGCGCGAGCGCGTCCGGCAGCACGTCGTGGATCCAGACGAACCGGCTCCCGCCGTCGCCGTGCGGGAAGACCTGCATCGACGCGTTGTCGTGCTCGGGCCGCAGGGAGCCGCCGACGACGGCGTACGCGAGCCGGAGCGCGTCGTCGTCGACGGCGACCAGGCACTCCCGCAACACGCTGCCGTCGGCGAACGTGACCACCCGGGTGTCGGGTCCGTCCGGGCGGCTGCCGGTCACGAAGCCCGGCGCCATCCGGACCGGGCCCTCGATGAAGTCGCCGATCGCCGCCCAGACGGCGGCGGGCTCGGCCTCGATGATGATCTCTTTCGTCACGGACGCCATCGCGGTCTCCCTCGTTCCGCGGCTACGCCGCGACGACGCAGAACTGGTTGCCGTCGCGGTCGGCGAGCACGACCCAGCCGCCGTCGTCGAATCGCTGGACCTCGGTGGCGCCGAGCGCGCGGATCCGGGCGACCTCCCCGGCCAGGTCGTCGGTGACGAGGTCCAGGTGGAGGCGGTTCTTGCCGGCCGGCGGTTCGGGCACCGCCTGCAGCGACAGGCCGACCCCGGTCTTGTCCGGGTCCTCCAGGTAGGTGGCGCCGTCGTCGCTGGAGGCGACCCGGTAACCCGTCACGGCCTGCCAGAACGCGGTGCCTCCCGCCAGGTCGTTCGTGTCGATGCAGACGTTGCCGATGCTGATGGCCACGGTCGAGTCCCTTCGTCTAACTAGCGTAGGCCGAACGATAGTTAGATACCCGGCGTAGGTCAATAGCCGGTTATGATGGGCGCCATGCCAGCCGAGACCGGCCCCGGGGACACGGCGGCCGACGCCGCGCCCCCGCCGCTCGACCTGATCGAGGACTTCGTCAACACCCGCCACAGCGACCACGACGACCTCGGCGCCCCGCGACAGGTGGCGGAATGGTTCGGGTCGCGTGCCCTGTTGGCGCCCGGCACGGCGGTCAGCGACGCCCAGGCGGAGCGGGCCCGGGCGGTACGCGAGGGCCTACGGGCGCTGATCGCGGAGAACAACGTCGAACCCGTCGCCAGTCCGCGACCGGACGGCCTCGACCCCGACGCCCGCGCCGGCCTCGCCGGGCTGGCCCACGACCTGCCCCTGAAACTGGACGTGACCCGCACGCCACCGCGGCTCGTGCCCGCCACGGAGGCGCCCCTCGACGCCGCCCTGGCCGCGCTGCTGGGCGTGGTCGTCGAGGCGGTGGCCGCGGGCACCTGGACCAGGCTCAAGGCGTGCCGGGAGCCGAGCTGCCGATGGGCGTACTACGACCACTCGCGCAACCGCCGTCGGACCTGGTGCTCCATGGAGCTCTGCGGAAACCGGGCGAAGGCCCGCGCCGCCCACCACCGCCGGACGGCGCCGCGCCCCTGACGACGCGGCGGGTGGTCGGCGTCGGTGGATGCCGCCCGCGCCGTTAACCTTGACCGCGATGTCTGTCGCGACCGACCCCCAGCCCCCCGCCCGGACCGGCCCGCCCGCCTCGCCCGACGGCGGGCGTCGCCGCGTGGTCGCGATGACGTTCTGGGGGGTCGCCTTCGTCGCCGGCTGGCTCGGCATCGGCCTGCCGACCGACCCGGCGTACGCGTTCCTGTGGATCTGGGCGGCGACGATCGCCTGGAACAGCAGCCGCCCCTGGCGCAGCCACCTGCGCTTCGCCCGGGACTGGGTGCCGGTGGTGCTGCTGCTCGCGGTCTACAACCTCTCCCGGGGCTTCGCCGACAACGGCGCGACCCCGCACGCGTACGAGCTGATCGTCGCCGACCGGGTCATGTTCGGCTGGGCGACCGGCGGCGAGGTGCCGACGGTCTGGCTCCAGCAGCACCTCTACCGGCCCGAGGTGCACTGGTGGGACGTCCTGGTGAGCTGGGTCTACTTCTCCCACTTCGTGGTGGCGCTGGCCGCCGCGGCGGTGCTCTGGCTGCGCGACCGGGGGCGCTGGGCGGCGTTCATGCGCCGCTGGGGCTTCCTCTGCGCCACCGGGCTGGTCACCTACTTCCTCTACCCGGCCGCCCCGCCCTGGTGGGCGGCGCAGAACGGGCTGCTGGAGGAGGTCGCCCGGATCTCCACCCGGGGCTGGAAGGCGTTCGGCATGCACGGCGCCGGCAACCTGCTCAACGCCGGGCAGATCGCCTCCAACCCGGTGGCCGCCATGCCGTCGCTGCACACCGCGTTCGCCCTGTTCGTGGTGCTGTTCTTCCTCCGGCAGACCCGCCGCCGCTGGTGGCCGCTGCTGCTGGCGTACCCGCTGGCGATGACGTTCACGCTGGTCTACAGCGGCGAGCACTACGTCATCGACGTGCTGGTCGGCTGGGCGTACGTCGGGATGACCTTCCTGGCGGTCGGCCTGGCGGAGCGCTGGTGGGCCGCCCGCCGGGCGCGCCGGGCCGCGGCGGAGCGCGGCCCCGAGCCGACCGACCCGCCGACCTCCGCCGAGCCGCCGGCGGTGCCGGCCGCGCGCTGACCGTCTCGCCGGGCCGGGAAGGCGGTCAGTCCGCCCGCCGGGCGGCGCGCGCCCGGTCCGTCAGCTCCGCCGCCAGGGCCCACGCCTCGGCCAGGTCCCGGTCCCGGGCCGCCGCGCCGGCCCCGCCGGCGGTGTCGGCGTGCACCGTCGCCAGCCCCAGCCGCCGCTGCGCCGGCCCCTGCACCACCCGCACGCTCTGGATCCGGGCGTACGGTACGAGCGCCACCTGCCGGGTGAGCAGTCCGGACCGGACCGCGAAGACCCGGGCGTCGAGGCCCGCGCCGAGCACGCCCCGGCTCAGCGGGTTGAGCCAGCGGGCCCGCGCCGGTGGCGGGGTCAGCGGCAGCGTGGCCAGGCGCACCCCCGGCAGCACCTCGGTCACGATCGCCTCGCCGGTCGGCAGGTCCCCCACGGGGAGCAGGCGGTCCGGCCGGTTGCGCTCGTCGGCCTCGCCGGCCGAGTAGCCGGCCACCTCCAGGCGCAGCCGTAGCCAGCCCTTGACCCGCCACAGCAGTGGCCAGGTCACCCCGACGGCCTGCACCCGGTCCAGCGGCACGGTCTGGGCGCGGGTCTCCAGCAGCCCGTTGCGGATCCGCAGCGTGCCCTCGTCCCGGGCGAGCCGGAAGTTCCAGTCGTCGAGCACCCGACGCACCGGTTGCAGCAGCACGCCCGCCATGGCGGTGAGGGTGCTCGCCACCGCGATGAACGACCACGAGTCCTCGGAGAGGAACTGCGCCAGCACGAATGCCACGCCGAACGGGATCATGAACGCCTGCGGCGTCAACAGCTGGCTGACCAGCAGGTCGTTGTTGCGGACGGTGTGCAGCGGCCGGCCGGGCGGCGCGGACGCGTCCGCCGGGGTCGGCGCCGCCGCCCCGGCCGGGGCCGGCGCGGTGCCGCCGGCCGCCGTCCGTCCGGCGAGGGCGAGCAGCCGCCCGCGCAGCGCGGTCGCGTCGGCGACGCTCAGGTACGCCAGCGGCGCCTCCGTCTTGCCCCCGCCCACCACCTCCAGCCGCAGCTCGGCCAGGCCGGTGAGCTGGGCGAGCAGCGGGCGGACCACCTCGACGGCCTGGAGCCGCTCCAGCGGGATCGCCCGGGTGCGCCGCCAGATGAGCCCCTCGTGCACCCGCAGCTCGCGGCCGACCACGTGGTAGCCGGTGTAGTACCAGCTCACCACCGCCAGCACGGTGGCGCCCAGGGCCAGCACGACCGCCATCAGGGCGAACCAGCCGAAGCCGACCCGGGACAGGGTCGACCAGGACAGGCCGGCGATCACCACGACCAGCGACTTGGCCCCGTGCAGCGCGGGGCTGAGCGGGTGCAGCCGCTGCCGGGGCTCGTCGTGCTCCGCCGTCGCGCCCTCGACCGCCGGCCCGACGACCGCGGGAGGCCCCGTCGGACCGGCCGGTGGCGGCGGCCCGTGCGACGCGGAGGCGGGGCGGCGGCCCGGCCCGTCGGGCGGACCCCCGGGTTCGTGCGGGCCGTCCGGTGCCGGGCCCGGCGGCTGCGCGCCGTCCGGTGCCGGGGCGGGTGTCGCGGGACGGCCCGCCGTGAAGGGCGGCGCCGTCGCCGGCCGGAGTCCGGGCTCCGCCCGGGGCGGCTCGGCCCGGTCCGCCGCCCGGCCGGCCGGGTCGCTCACAGGCCCTCCGCCCGGTCCTCGCCGAGCGCGGTGAGGCGGTCGCGCAGCCGCGACGCCTCCGCCGGTCGCAGCCCCGGCACCCGGGCGTCGCTCGCCGCCGCGGCCGTGTGCAACTGGACGGTGGCCAGGTTGAACGCCCGCTCCAGCGGCCCGGCGCTGACGTCCACGAACTGCATCCGCGAGTACGGCACGATGGAGAGCCGCCGGACCAGCAGACCGTGCCGGACCAGCAGGTCGTCCTCCCGCTCGGCGTACCCCCAGGCCCGCACGGCCCGGACGATCGTCACGACCCGCAGGACGCCCAGCAGCAGCACCACACCGACCGCCACGCCGACCGGCCAGGCCCCGCTGAGCGCCCAGCCGACGCCCAGCCCGACCAGGACGACGACCAGCAGCATCGCCAGCCGGAGCAGCTCCACCCAGATCAGGTCGGACGAGATCGGCTGCCAGCGGACGGTGTCCGGCCACGGCTCCAGTGGGCCCGCCGGAGGGCGGGACGGTGCCGGTGGCGGGCCGGCGACCCCGTCACCGCTCACCGGGGAGATCCGTTGTGCGCGCTCACCCTTCGAGCGTAGGCGATCCGACCACCGGTGCGACCTCCCGAAGGAAGCCCCGGGCGTCGAGAAAGTCGCCGAGGGAGGAACGGTGGTCGGCGCAGGCGAGCCAGGTCTTGCGCCGGTCGGCGTCGTGCAGCCGGGGATTGTTCCACCGCAGCGCCCACCGGGCGGGGGCACGGCAACCGCGGGACGAGCAGATCAGCGGCTCGTCGGCGGGAAGGGGGTCGCTCATCCGGCCCAGTCTAGGGGCGGGGCGGGAGAGTGAGCGCCGGGCGGCCACGGGGGGAGCCGCCCGGCGACGGGGTGAATCGTACACGCGCCAGACCCGTCCGTGTCCACCCGTGAGCGGCGATTTCGCCGCCCCGCGACGGCGTGGCGCGTCGGCGATCCGGCGAGCCGGGACGGCACGGCCAAAATCGGGTTCTCCCCACCTCGGCACTCAGCCGGGCATGCGAGTCTTGATACGCACCACGCCGCGCGACAACCGATCATGCTGTGGAGGACCGGTGGCCCAGCCGACCACGCCCGACGCCCAGACGCCCAACGGGACGGGCCCGGAGACACCCGCGCCGGTGACCACGCCGGCCGAGGACGCGACCCTGCTGGAGCGGGCGCTGTTCGAGATCAAGCGGGTGATCGTCGGGCAGGACCGGATGGTGGAGCGGATGTTCGTCGCGCTGCTCGCCCGGGGCCACTGCCTCCTGGAGGGCGTACCAGGGGTGGCCAAGACGCTCGCGGTCGAGACCCTCGCCAAGGTCGTCGGCGGCTCCTTCGCCCGGGTGCAGTTCACCCCCGACCTGGTGCCGGCCGACATCATGGGCACCCGCATCTACCGGCAGTCGAGCGAGAAGTTCGACGTCGAGCTGGGTCCCGTCTTCGTCAACTTCCTGCTCGCCGACGAGATCAACCGGGCGCCGGCCAAGGTGCAGTCGGCGCTGCTCGAGGTGATGAGCGAGCGGCAGGTCTCCATCGGCGGCGAGACGCACCGGGTGCCCAACCCGTTCCTGGTGATGGCCACGCAGAACCCGATCGAGCAGGAGGGGGTCTATCCGCTGCCCGAGGCGCAGCGGGACCGCTTCCTCATGAAGATCGTCGTCGGCTACCCGACCGACGCCGAGGAGCGGGAGATCGTCTACCGGATGGGGGTCGCCCCGCCCGAGCCGGCGCCGGTGTTCACCACCGCCGACCTGGTCGCCCTCCAGCAGAAGGCGGACCAGGTCTTCGTGCACAACGCCCTGGTCGACTACGCGGTCCGGCTGGTGCTGGCCACGCGCACCCCGGCGGAGCACGGCATGCCGGACGTCGCCCAGCTCATCCAGTACGGCGCCAGCCCGCGCGCCTCGCTCGGCCTGGTCCGGGCCACCCGCGCGCTGGCGTTGCTGCGGGGTCGGGACTACGCCCTGCCGCAGGACGTGCAGGACATCGCGCCGGACATCCTGCGCCACCGGCTGGTGCTCAGCTACGACGCGCTCGCCGACGACGTGCCCGCCGACCACGTCGTGCACCGGGTGATGTCCACCATCCCGCTGCCGTCGGTCGCGCCCCGCCAGCAGGCCACACCGACGCCGACCGCCGCGCCGCCCGGCGCCGGTTGGCCCGGGCAGCGGCCGTGACCTCACCCCTCCGTCGGCCCGCCGACGCCGCCCCCCCGGACCGCACGGAAGCCGTCCTGTCTCGGCTGCAACTGCTGGTCACCCGCAAACTCGACGGCCTGCTCCAGGGCGACTACGCCGGCCTGCTGCCCGGACCGGGCAGCGAGGCGGGGGAGTCCCGGGAGTACCGCCCCGGCGACGACGTGCGCCGGATGGACTGGCCGGTCACCGCCCGCACCACGACGCCGCACGTCCGGCGTACGGTGGCCGACCGTGAGCTGGAGACCTGGTTGGCGGTGGACCTCTCGGCCAGCCTGGACTTCGGCACCGGCCGGTGGCTCAAGCGGGACGTCGTGGTGGCGGCCGCGGCGGCGCTGACCCACCTGACCGTCCGCGGCGGCAACCGGATCGGCGCGGTGATCGGCAGCGGCGGCGGCGCCAGCGCCCCGCCGCGCCGGTGGCGCGGCGCGCCGCCGGTCCCCGGTCCGGACGTGTTCACCCGGGTGCCCGCCCGTTCCGGCCGCAAGGAGGCACAGGGGCTGCTGCGCGCGATCGCCGGCACCGAGATCCGCCCGGGGCGCAGCGACCTGGGCACCCTGGTCGACATGCTCAACCGGCCGCCCCGGCGGCGCGGGGTGGCGGTGGTCATCTCCGACTTCCTCGCCCCGACCGACCGCTGGGCCCGGCCGCTGCGCAAGCTGCGGGTCCGGCACGACGTGCTGGCGATCGAGGTGGTCGACCCCCGGGAGCTGGAGTTGCCCGACGTCGGGGTGCTGCCGGTGGTGGACCCGGAGACCGGCGGTCTGCACGAGGTGCAGACCGCCGACCCGCGGCTGCGGCAGCGCTACGCCGAGGCGGCGGCCGCCCAGCGGGCGGAGATCTCCGCCGCGCTGCGCGGCGCGGGCGCGGCCCACCTGCGACTGCGTACGGACCGAGACTGGCTGCTGGACATGGTGCGCTTCGTGGCCGCGCAGCGGCACGCCCGCACCAGGGGGACGACACGATGATCCGTTTTCTGCAACCGTGGTGGCTGCTGGCCGTGCTGCCGGTGCTCGCCCTCGCCGCGCTCTACGTCTGGCGGCAGCGCAACCGCCGGGCGTACGCGATGCGCTTCACCAACGTGGACCTGCTGCGCACCCTGGCGCCGAAGGGGCTGGGCTGGCGTCGGCACGTGCCGGCGACCGCGTTCCTGCTCTGCCTGCTGGTGCTGGCCACCGCGCTGGCCCGGCCGGCGGTCGACACCCGGGAGCCGCTGGAGCGCGCCACCGTCATGCTCGCCATCGACGTGTCGCTCTCCATGCAGGCCGACGACGTGGCGCCGAACCGGCTGGAGGCCGCCCAGGAGGCGGCGAAGCAGTTCGTCGGCGAGCTGCCGGAGAGCTACAACCTGGGGTTGGTCTCGTTCGCCAAGGCGGCGAACGTGCTGGTGCCGCCGACCAAGGACCGGGAGGCCGTGACCAGCGCGATCGACGGGCTGGTGCTGGCCGAGGCGACGGCGACCGGGGAGGCCGTCTTCACCTGCCTGGAGGCGATCCGCTCGGTGCCGGCCGACGGCGCGGCGGGGGTCCCGCCGGCCCGCATCGTGCTGCTCTCCGACGGCTACCGCACCTCGGGGCGGTCGGTGGAGGAGGCGGCCTCGGCCGCGCAGGCGGCCAACGTGCCGGTCTCCACCATCGCCTTCGGCACCGACTCCGGGCAGGTGGACATCGGCGGCCAGTTGCAGCGGGTGCCGGTGGACCGGCTGGCCCTGGCCGATCTGGCCGAGGCCACGGAGGGCTACTTCTACGAGGCGGCCTCGGTGACCGAGCTCAAACAGGTCTACCAGGACATGGGCAGCTCGATCGGGTTCCGGACGGAGCCCCGCGAGGTCACCCAGTGGTATGCGGGCGTGGCCCTGCTGCTCGCGTTGTGCGCCGGCGCGCTCAGCCTGCTGTGGTCCTCCCGCATGCTCTGACGCGGGCCGGCCGGCGGCGGGGAGGTTCGGTGCCCGCCGCCGGCGCGGCACGACCACGACACCGGCGCCCGCCGGCCGCCGTGCCGAAGACGGCCGGCGGCGAGAGGTCGCTGCCCCGCCGCCGGCCCGGACGACGACGCCCGGTGGCGCGGACGACCACGCCCGGTGGCGCGGACGACCACGCCCGGTGGCGCGGACGACCACGGCCGATGGGGCGGACGACCACGGCCGGCGGCGGGAGGTCAGTGACCGCCGCCGGCGAGGACGAAGACGACGGCCACCCAGACGGCGGCGAGGGTGAAACCCAGCGGGGCGACGTAGCGGCTCATGGACGGCTCCGGGTGGCGGCTGGACGGTCCGCGGGCGGGGCGGACCGCAGGGGTGGAACAGGACGCGCACGCGAAGTCGTGACCGGGGGCGGCTCCCGGCGGGCCGCCCGGTCGGCGGGCGGGCGGCGCGGTCACCCGGCGAGGGGCCGGGGACCGGGCGGGTGCGGGGAGCGAAGCTGGGTCAGCTCACCTGCTGAGTCGTGGCTCAGCGGGGCTGACGGAGGGCCCGGCCACGACTGGGAGGATCGCTATCTCGCACAGCGATCACCTCCTGCGGTCGGCGGGGCCCGGAACGCGGGCCGCGACCGGCCCGCAAACGCGGATCATCGTACACCCGCCGATCCTCGCTCCCGCACTCGGCCGATCGGCCCCGGCCGGTCCGGCTCGGGCCGCCGACGCACGACGTCGGTCGTCCGTCGTACGCGGGCGGCGCGGCCGGGCCGGGCGGCGGCGGACCGCGCTCGCGGCGGTGCGGGCGGGACCGGCGCGACGTGCGCAGCGTTAGCGCTTACCTGCCGGTAACGCCTAGGCTCCGACCGACCGGGAGATCACTGAGCAGAGGGGGACCCGTGGCCCGTACCGTCCTGGTGACCGGCGGCAACCGGGGGATCGGCCTGGCGATCGCGCAGGCATTCGCCAAGCAGGGCGACCGGGTGGCGGTGACCCACCGCAGCGGCGAGGCCCCCGAGGGGCTGTTCGGGGTCCGCTGCGACGTCACCGACTCCGACTCGGTCGACGCGGCCTTCACCACCATCGAGGCGGAGCTGGGGCCGGTCGAGGTCCTGGTCGCCAACGCCGGCATCACCGACGACACGCTGCTGATGCGGATGTCGGAGGAGCAGTTCACCCGCGTGCTGGACACCAACCTGACCGGCGCGTTCCGGTGCGCCAAGCGCGCCTCGACGAAGATGCTCCGCGCGAAGTGGGGCCGGATGATCTTCATCTCCTCGGTGGTGGGCCTCTACGGCGGCCCCGGCCAGGTCAACTACGCGGCGAGCAAGGCCGGCCTGGTGGGCGTGGCCCGCTCGATCACCCGCGAGCTGGGCAGCCGCAACATCACCGCGAACGTCGTCGCGCCCGGCTACGTCGAGACCGACATGACCGCCGCGCTGCCCGAGGACCGCAAGACCGAGTACCGCAAGGTCATCCCCGCCGGACGCTTCGCGCAGCCGGAGGAGATCGCGGGCGCCGTCACCTGGCTGGCCGGGGACGGCGCGGGCTACATCTCCGGCGCCGTCATCCCCGTCGACGGCGGCCTCGGCATGGGTCACTGACAGCGGTCACTGAGAAACTACGGAGGAATTCCTGTATGTCCGGACTGCTCGCCGGTAAGCGGCTGCTGGTCACCGGCGTCATCACCGACGCCTCGATCGCCTTCTCGGTGGCGAAGCTCGCCCAGGAGAACGGCGCGCAGGTCGTGCTCACCGGCTACGGCCGGCTGTCCCTGGTCGAGCGGATCGCCAAGCGGCTGCCCGAGCCGGCCCCGGTGATCGAGCTGGACGTGACCGACGCCGAGCACCTCGCCGGGCTCGCCGACCGGGTGCGCGAGCACGTCGACGGCCTGGACGGGGTGGTGCACTCGATCGGCTTCGCCCCGCAGAGCTGCCTCGGCGGCGGCTTCCTCGACGCGCCGTGGGAGGACGTGGCGACGGCGCTGCAGGTCTCGACGTACTCCTACAAGTCCCTGGCGATGGCGGCGCTGCCGCTGATGTCCGCCGGCGGCGCGGTGGTCGGCCTGACCTTCGACGCCACCAAGGCGTGGCCCGTCTACGACTGGATGGGCGTGGCCAAGGCCGGGCTGGAGTCCGCCTCGCGCTACCTGGCGCTGCACCTGGGCAAGCAGGGCATCCGCAGCAACCTGGTCGCCGCCGGGCCGCTGCGCACCATCGCCGCCAAGTCGATCCCCGGTTTCGACCAGTTCGAGGACGCCTGGACCGAGCGCGCGCCGCTGGGCTGGAGCCTCACCGACCAGGAGCCCGCCGCCCGGGCCTGCCTGGCGCTGCTGTCCGACTGGTTCCCGGCCACCACCGGCGAGATCGTCCACGTCGACGGCGGCTACCACGCCATCGGCGCCTGACGCGCGGGGAAGGGCCCCTGCCGACCTCGCCGGGGCGGCAGGGGCCCTTCCCGACACCTGGACCAGGGGGCCTCGCCCGGCGGGGACGGCCGACCGGGAAGAATGGGCCCATGGCGTACGACGCGGTGGTCCTGGTGTCCTTCGGCGGGCCGGAGCGGCCCGAGGACGTGATGCCGTTCCTGCAGAACGTGACCCGGGGACGGGGCGTGCCGCCCGAGCGGCTGGCGGAGGTCGCCGAGCACTACCAGCACTTCGGCGGCGTCTCCCCGATCAACCAGCAGTGCCGGGAGCTGCTCGCGGCGATCCGGGAGGACTTCGCCGCCAACGGCGTCGACCTGCCCGTCTACTGGGGCAACCGGAACTGGAACCCGATGCTCGCCGACACCGTGGCGCAGATGCGCGACGACGGCGTCCGGCACGCGCTGGCGTTCGTGACCAGCGCGTTCGGCGGGTACTCCTCCTGCCGGCAGTACCAGGAGGACATCGCGGCCGCGCGCGCGGCGGTCGGCCCGGACGCCCCGCTGATCGACAAGATCCGCCAGTTCTGGGACCATCCCGGCTTCGTCGAGCCCCACGTCGACGCGGTACGGGCGGCGCTGGCCCGGCTCGACCCGGCGAAGCGGGACAGCACCCGCCTGGTGTTCACCGCCCACTCGATCCCGAACTCGATGGCCGCGACCGCCGGCCCGCACGGCGGCCGGTACGAGGCGCAGCTGCACGAGGTCGCCCGGCTGGTCCACGCGGCGGCCGCCCCCGACCTGCCCTGGGACCTGGTCTGGCAGAGCCGCTCCGGCCCGCCGCAGGTGCCGTGGCTGGAGCCGGACGTCAACGACCACCTGGCCGCGCTGGCCGAGGCCGGCACCACCAGCGTGGTGGTCAGCCCGATCGGGTTCGTCTCCGACCATCTGGAGGTGGTGTGGGACCTGGACACCGAGGCG
>NZ_JBPQTP010000076.1:0-32696 GCF_051386395.1 Micromonospora sp. URMC 106 | reverse complement strand
GGGTGGGAAGTGGGGCGCGGGAGTGGCCGGATCGGTCCGGTGTGGGGCAGGATCGTGTCTGCCGCGCCGGCGTCCGCCGGGCCAGGCTTCATGGCATGAGCAGAGCAGCACTCGTCGTCATCGACGTCCAGGAGTCCTTCCGGCAGCGTCCGATCTGGGCGTACGCCTCGAACCCCGGCATCGTCGGCCAGGTCGGCCGGCTGGTCGACGCGGCCCGGGGGCGCGGTGACCTGGTCGTCTGGGTCCTGCACGCCGAGCCGGGCAGCGGCGGCGTCTTCGACCCGGCGGGCGGGCACGTCCGGCTGATCGAGGGGCTGGCGGCGGCCCCGGGGGAGCCGACGCTGGTCAAGACGTCGCACAACGCCTTCACGACCACCAACCTCCAGCAGCTCCTGACGATGGCGGGCATCCGCGAGATCACCGTCTGCGGGATCCGCACCGAGCAGTGCGTCGAGACCACCGCCCGGCTCGGCTGCGACCTCGGCTACGAGGTGACCTTCGTGACGGACGCGACCGTCACCTTCCCGACGCCGCACCGGGACCTGCCGGCCACCGCCACCCTGGCGGAGATCCTCGCCGACGCGCGCACCCTGTCGAACGAGGACATCATCGCCCGCACCGAGTACGCCCTCGCCGGCCGCTTCGCCGCCGTCCGCACCGTCGCCGAGGTGACCGGCGCGGTCCCGGCCGGCGGCACCACGGCCACCCCGGTCCCGGCCGGCGGCACCACGGCCACCCCGGTCCCGGTCGACGCCGTCCCGGCCGGCGCGCGGGGCTGAGCCGGTGACCCGGGTCGTCTTCCTGCTCGTCCCGCAGTTGCACCTGCTGGACCTCGCCGGGCCGGCCCAGGTCTTCTCCACCGCCGCCGACCTCGGGTACGACTACCGACTGCACTACGTCGCCGACCAGGAGGTCGTGCCGACCGTGCAGGGCGTACCGCTGGTGGCCGGGCTGGCGTGGCCCGAGCTGACCCGCGACGACCTGGTGATCGTGCCCGGATGGCGGCCCCGCGCGCACGGGCCGCAGGGGCCGGTCGGGCCGGACGACCTGCGGCGGCTGGCCGACCACCACGCCGCCGGCGGCACCGTCGCCAGCGTCTGCGCGGGGGCGTACGCCCTCGGCCGGGCCGGCCTGCTCGACGGTCGCCGCTGCACCACGCACCACGAGGTGCAGGACGAGCTGGCCCGCCGTTTCCCGGCGGCGCGCGTGGTCCGCGACGTGCTCTACGTGGTCGACGAGCGGGTGGTCACCTCGGCCGGCATCGCCAGCGGCATCGACGTGGCGCTGCACCTGGTCGCGACCCGGCACGGCCCGGCGACCGCGGCCCGGATCGCCCGCAACCTCGTCGTCCACTCCCGGCGCAACGGCCACGAGCAGCAGGCCAGCGCGATGATGCGGCACCGCTCGCACCCGTCCGACGCGGTGCACCGCGTGCAGGACCTGATCGACCGCCACTTCGCCGAGCCGCTGCCGCTGGCCGACCTCGCGGCCGCGGGCGGGGTGGCCGGGCGGACGCTGACCCGGCTGTTCCGACAGGCCACCGGGCTGACCCCGCTCGGCTACCAGCAACTGCTGCGGGTGGAACGCGCCGAGCACCTCATCGGGCACGGCGCCACCGTAGAGGCGGCCGCCCGCACGGTCGGCTTCACCGATGCCCGGATGCTGCGCCGGTTGCGGGCCCGTGCCGCCCCCGGTCGGCGCGTTCCCGCCGGTAGTAGTCGTCCCGGGAGTGGAACTCCACCGGCAGCGACCCCGGCAGGGTGATCCGGGCGTCGCCGGCGGAGAACACCGCCGCGGCCCGCACCGCCAGCACGTCCCGCTCGGGCGGCGAGAGGTCCACCAGCTCGGGGTGGGCCAGCCGGAACCCGGCCACCGCGCGGCGCACCCGGCTCGCCAGCTCGGCGATCTCCCCGGCGGGACCGGCGAGGCCGAGGGCCGGCTGCTGGATGGTGCGCAGCGCGTCGCAGACCACCAGCAGCCGACAGGGCCGGTCCGGCCCGGCCGGCAGCAGCTCCAGCCGGGACGGCCACTGCCAGCGGATCTGACCGCTGACCAGACCCGGCAGCCGTACGCCGCGGCGGTGCCGGGCCCCGTCGCCCACCCCGCCGACCAGGGCGAGCTGCGGCCCGCCCCCGACGTACGCGATCCGCCGGTCGGTGACGGTGACCGCCACCGGCGCGGGCAGCGTCCACCGCCGCCGCGCCTCCGTCGGGCCGAGCAGGTGGCCGGAGGCGTGCAGCCGGTGCCGGGAGAGCACCCGCTCGCCCGCCTCGGGCACCACCTCGTGCCGCCGGTCCAGCACCGGCGCGTCGTCGTCGGTCCCGTCGAAGCGGTGCGGGGCGATGAAGAAGGGGGACGCGTCATCGTGCATCGTCATGACCTCCGGTGCAGACGGCATCTCACCACGAGCGTCGCCGACCCGCGACCGGCTGTCATGACGCCCGTTAGGGGGTCGGCCGGTCGTGCGCCGCCTGTGACCGGTAGATGCCGATCTCCTCCGGGCGGACGAGGCCGTCCTCGATCGCCCGGGCGAGCAGCGCCGCCTTCGTGGCGGCCGGCCGCCCCGCACGGGTGTACTTGATCCGCGCCCGGTCGACATACTGCTTGACGGTGTGCTCGCTGATCCGCATCCGGCGGGCCACCGACGCCTTCGACATCGACTGGAACCACAGCAGCAGCGCCTCACGCTCCTTGTCGGACAGGGCGGGACGGTCGGGCCGCGGGTCACCCACGATCGCCCCGGCCAGCGCGGGCGGCACGTACGGGCGGTCGCTGGCGGCGGCGAGCACGGTGGCCACGCAGTGCTCCCGCCCCTCGTGCTTGGCGAGGAACGCCACCGCCCCCGCGTCCAGCGCGGCGAGCATCGTCTCCGGATCGGTGTGCTCGGAGTAGACCACCACCCGCCGGCCGGCCGCGCTCAGCTCGGCGAGCTTGTCGAGCGCCATCCGCCCGTGCAGCCGCAGGTCGAGCAGGAGCACGTCGGCGGCGGGCGCGGCCCGCAGCACCGCGTCCGGGTCGTCGCCCGTCGCCAGCACGGTCAGCCGGGGCTCGGTGGCCAGCCAGGCGCGGACCCCCTCGATGACGACCGGGTGGTCGTCCACGATCGCCACGCCGACCGGCCGCCCGCCGCTCACCGCCGCCACCGGGTCTGCGTCCATCTGATCTCCCCGTCCCGCTCGTAGAGGTGCTCCACCGGCCCGCCGTCGTCGGCCGGCGGCCCGCCGGTGTCCGGGCCGTCCCGATCGGGGGTGACCAGGCTGACCGCCACCTCGTCGGGGCCGCAGAGCACGGTCAGCCGGGCCCAACCCCGGGCGTCGGCCAGCGCCGCGGTGAGCGGGTCGGCCAGCCGGCGGCGCACCTCGACCGGCAGCGGCGGCGGGTTGCCGATCGCCACCAGGTCGATCGGCAGCCCGTTGCGCTCGGCCAGGTCGGCGGCGGCCCGCAGCTCGTGTAGCAGCGGGTCCGGCACGTCGTCCGACTCGGCGATGAGGCGGCGCAGCCGGGCGGCGGCCAGCACGGCCCGCCGCTGCACGTCCGGGTCCGCCGGGTCGGCCCGACCATCGGCCAGCTCCGTGAGCACCGCCTCGGCGGCGCCGCTGACCAGCGCGAGGCGTTCGCGCCGCTCCCGCCGGGCCAGCTCGGCCGCGTCCCGCTCGGCGGTCGCCGCGTGGGCCGCCGCCGCCGCGCCGGCCCGCTGCCGGGCCAGCGCGGCGATCGTCGTGGCGCCGACGAAGACGGCCACCGGCAGCGTCGCGGTGCCGTAGACGTACATCGCGTACCGGGCCAGGTCGGCGGGGGCGGTCGCGCCGTGGGCGAGCACCGCCGCCAGCGCGATCGCCGAGTGCGCGCCCAGCAGGGCGAGCAGCCCGGCCACCCGCCGGCCCCAGACCGCCAGCACGAAGAACCAGCCGAGCGTGCCCCACGCCCAGTTCGCGGCGGTGAAGAGCTGCCGCTCGCCGGCCGCGCCGAAGACCGCCGCGTCCACCGCCAGCAGCAGCGCGGCCACCGGCCAGGCCGGCAGCGGCGCGTCGCGCAGCAGCCGCACGCCGGCCAGCACCCCGGTCGCCGCGACGAGCAGCCAGCCGGCGAGGACCACCGTCGGCGCGGCGAGCTCCGCCCGGGCCCCCAGCACCGCGGGCAGCGCGATCGCCGCGTGCCACGCCAGCGCGATGACCACCGCGACGAGCCGGGCGCCGCGGTCCGAGGCGTTCGCCACGGCCGCCGCCGGGTCCGCCGGGGTCCCGCCGCCCTCGGGGGTACGCGGGGCCGGCACCGCCGTGGCCGGCAGCGTCGTCTCAGTCGCCACCGGGCCACTCCAACCGGATCCGGGTGCCCGCGCCGGGGCGCGAGCTGACCTGGGCGCGCCCGCCCACCGTGGACATCCGGCCGCGTACCGACTCGCGCAGGCCGTACCGGTGCGCCGGGACGGCGGCCGGGTCGAAGCCGGGACCGTCGTCGGCGACCTCGACCACGACGGTGCCGGCGACCCGGGCCAGCCGCAGCGCGGCGGTCGCGCCGCGCGCGTGCCGGGCCACGTTGGACAGCGCGGCGTAGGCGCTCTCGGCGAGCGCCTCGGCCACCGGCGCCGGCACCGCGCAGGGCGCCAGCTCGGCGGCTACGGACAGCTCGGGCAGCCGCGCCCGGACGGCCCGCAGGCGCTCGTCGAGCGGCACCGGCCCGTCGGCGGGCGCGGACCGCGCGTCGGCCAGCGCGGTGAGGGTGCGCAGGTCGGCGGCGCACCGCTCGCGCAGGGCGGCGGAGGGGCCGGCGACCGCGCCCAGCCCCACCATGGTCAACGTGGCCAGCACGGTGTCGTGCAGGTCCCGGTTCTGCCGCCGCTCCGCCTCCCGGGCGGTCCGGGCGACCAGCGCCTCCCCGGTGAGCCGCTGGTGCGCGACGAAGGCGGCGTCGGCCCGGCCGATCCGGCGGCGCATGATCGCGGTCATCAGCGCCGTGCAGGCGGTCTGCACCAACAGCGTCGCCGCGTGCGCGGTGGCCTCGTCAGGGTTGCCGGCGGCGTGCGCGCCGACCGCGTACGCGACGGTCACCAGCAGCCCGGCCGGCACCGACCAGCGCGCCGGGGCGGTGGCCTGCGCGTTGATCACCGTGGTGCTGGCCAGCACCGCGACCCAGCTCCCCTCGCCGGGCAGCACCTCGGGCGCCACCAGCACCGGGATCGCCAGGCACGCGGCGGCGGTCGAGACCACGTCGCCGGCCACCAGCAGGCCGCCGATGCCGTGCCGCAGCGCGCGGTACGCGTACCAGACCGACCAGGCGGTCAGCGCCGCGACGGCCGGCACGAGCAGCGCCGGCTCGACCGGCGGGGTGCGCACCGACAGGGCGACCACCGCGCCGACCAGGCCGCACGTCAGGCGGAGCAGCGCGGGCAGCCGGGTGAAGATGAGGGTGAACGCGCCGCCGGCCGGTGTGTCCAGCAGGGTCGGCGACGTGCTCGGAGCGGCAACGGCCGGCATCGGGGAGAGGCGTCCTTCTGCGACAACGACCCGATCCGGGTCCGCGCGGCGGAGATCGACGCCGGAGAATAACACGAGGGCCGACCCGGGATCACCGTGGGTGCGCGTCGTGTCGCCGATCCGTCAACCCGTTCGGTTCCCCGCCGGTCGGCGCCAGGTGCCGGTGCCGTCACCCGGCGGCGCCGAGGGCTGGTGCCGTCACCCGTCGCCCGCCGGATGGTCGGCGCCGAGCCGTGTCGCCGCCAGCAGGTGCGCGCTGGCGCCGCTGACCTCCGGGTCGCGCTCGAAGACGGTCGCGCAGTGCAGCACCTCCGCGAACAGCGGCCCGTCGGACTCCGGCCCGCCCGTCGCGTCCAGCAACGGCCACAGCGGACCCTCGACGCCGTACAGGTCGGGCCGGGGGAGCCCGGCCGCCGCGAACTCGTCGAGCACCTCGGCGGGCCGGTGGAAGTAGGCGGTCGTGAAGCCGCCCGCGTCGTTGACGCCGGTCGCGTACGTGCGGAGGTGGGCGGGGCGGGTCCGGTCGTCCACCCGGCCTTGTCGGATCAGGTCCATCAGCGGCGCCTGGCGGCTGATGGTCGCCGTGACCAGCAGGCCGCCGGGTCGGGTCAGCCGGGCAGCCTCGCGTAGCGCCGCGACCCGGTCGGCGCGCGCGGTCAGGTGGTAGAGCGGCCCCAGCAGCAGGGTCACGTCGGCGCAGCCGTCGACCAGCGGCAGCCGTCGGGCGTCGCCGACGGTCGCGCGCACCGCCGGGCAGGCGCGGCGGGCTGCTGCCGCGTGCGCGGGGACCAGGTCGACCAGGTGCACCCGGTGGCCGGCCGCCGCCAGCCAGCCCGCGTACGCGCCGGGGCCGCCGCCGACGTCCAGCACCGTCGCGGGTGTCGCCGGCAACAGCCGGGTCAGCACCTGACGGGTACGCAGGCCCTCCAGCCGCCCGAGCGGCGTGCGCTCCAGCCGGTCCGCCTCCACGAAGACGTCGGTGTAGTAGCGCACGATGTCCGGCTCCGCCGGTCGCGATTCCGTCATCCGTCGATGCTGGCCGCTTCCCGCGGCGCTGGCACACCGATTTGTCGGTCGCCGGCCTTGGTGGCGAGGTCGGACGGCAGCAGTGGCGAGGGCCGACCGGCCTCGGTGGCGAGGGCCGACCGGCCTCGGTGGCGGGGAAGCGGCCGGCACCGTCCATTTCGACGTCGGTGCTACGTTCGCGCCATCGCCGCCTCACCCGCCGGGAGCGACCGTGAAGAGGTACGTGGGTCTGTTGGGTGTCATCGTGGTGACGGCGAGCCTCGCCGTCGTCGGCGCCCTCGGCGGCGCCTACCTGGCCGACCGCAGCGCATCCCGGCAGGCCGACCCCACCGCCGTCACCGGCCGCCCCGCGCCCGGATCCGGTGACGCCGGGCGGGGCCCCTCCGGGTCACCGGCCCGGTCGCAGTCACCAGCCCAGTCGCAGTCGCCGGCTCGGTCGGAGTCGCCGGCCCCGTCGGAGTCGTCGGGGGAGCAGCCCGCGCCCCGGACGTACCGGCTCGACAAGGTCATCTACGACCGGGCCTCGATGAGCGTCACGCTGCTCAGCGCCGAGACCACAGGTGGCAGGCTGCGGCTGAACATCAGGTACCGCAACGATTCGTCGGTCGCGTGGCCGGTGAGCTGCCCGACGGTCGCCGTCGACCTGGTCTCCTCCCAGGTCACCCTGCCGGACGGCCGGGCCGTGCGCCCCGAGCGGACCTGGTGCGCCGCGACCCGGGCCGGCGAGTCCTTCAGCATCAAGCCGGGCGAGCAGGTGGACAGCTGGGCCGTCTACCCGACGGTCCCCCGGACCGGGTCGTCCTTCGTGCTGAGCTGGTACGACTTCCCCGACCTCGACGTCCGGCTCCGCTGACCGCCAGACGCGGGTCTGGTCACGCCGAGCCGGTCCGCGCTCCCGTCCCGGGATGGCGTGGACTTGGGCTCTACCCTATGTAGACATTCGCGCTAGGGTCTATGTAGAGTTCCGAGCATGGGAGTGAGGATCACTGTTCCGGTGGCCAAGGTGCTCGCCGTGCTGCTCAACGAGCCGGACGGCGAGCACTACGGGTTGCGACTGATGCAGCAGACGGGGGTGGCCAGCGGAACCCTCTATCCGGTGCTCGCCCGGCTCCAGGAGGCGGGCTGGCTCACCGCCCGGTGGGAGGACGAAGACCCGGCCGAGGCGGGCCGGCCGGTCCGGCGCTACTACCAGCTGACCGCCGAGGGCGTCACCCACGCCCGGGCGGTGCTGGCCGAGCTGCGCGCCAGCACCGCCATCGTGGACGCCACCGCCCCGGCCCAGGCGAGACCCGCGTGGTGACCGTGGTCAACCCGCTGGTCCACTGGTTGCTCAGCCTCGCGGCGCGACGGTGGCCGGCGGAGCAACGCGCCGACCTGATGCGCGAATGGTCTGCCGAGGTCGCCACCATCGCCCGGGACGACACCGCCCGTTCCGTCGTTCGCCACTGGCGCATGCTCGCCTTCAGCGGGAGCCTCGCGGCCACCCCGGGCGCCGTCCCGTACGCGCCGTTCGGCGCGAGACGGATCGTCGCCGTCGCGGCGGCGTTGTCGGCCTACCTGGTCGGCCTCAGCCTGCTCCAGCGTGCCTGGTACGGCGTCTACCAGGTACAGGCCGAGGGCGACCGGCCGATCATCGACGACGGCGGCCTCACCGCCCGGCTCCTCGTCGGCGCCATCGCCCTCGTCCCCGTCGTCGTGGCCGCGCTCGCCGGGTGGCTGGTCGGCCGGCGGTCCGCGCCGGCGGTACGACCGATGTCGTTGGGCCTGTGCCTGATCGCCGTTGTCGCGGCCTGGGTGGGCGTCGGGTTCCTGTTCGACGCCGTGGGCGGCGGTCATTCCGTGCCCACCATGGGCTACCAGTTCGGCAGCCAGCCGTACGGCATGGTGACGAGCTGGGTCGGTTGGTTGCTCTGCTTCGCGGCCGTCGCCGGCCTGCTGCGTCAGGCCGGCCGTCGTCGCGTGGTCCCCGGGTTCCTCGGCGCGGTCACGGTGGCCGCGGTGGCGGTCACCGCCGGCACGTTCGCGCAGTTCGGCTCGGCCACCGCCCCGCGGACCGAGGCGTGGAAGTGGTTCGCCCAGTGGCTGGTGCCGTCCCACCCGTTCGAGACCGCCGCCGACGCGGGAGCGGACAGCTTCCACTCCGCCCGCGGGGTGATCTTCTTCGTCAGCTCCTACCCGCACGTCCTGCTCGCGGTCGCCGCGTTCGGCGTGGCGTTCCTCCTCGCCGGAAGGCGGACCGGCCACCGTGGCGGCGTCCACGGCGCGGAGACCGCCGACCCGCAGCCCGCTTGATCGGTCGTGCGGATGCCTGCATCCCCGGTGGGCTGACGGCCTACTCCGTGTGGTGGCGCAGTCCGGACGCGGGCACGGTCACCGTGGCGGGCCTCGTGGGTCGGCTGCCGACAGCGATGTCCTCCCTCGCATCGTCCTGCTGGTGCAGTCCCGGTCGGGATTCGCCGATGCCGGCGTCGTCGCCGGGCGTACGTCTTCGCGGGCGCGGTGGCGACGCCGGTCCTCGGCCGGTTCATGGACCGGGCCGGCCAGTGTCTTGTGCGCCCGGCAGGATTCGAACCTGCGGCCTTGGGATTAGGAGAAGATCGCGGATGGCTGGTTCCAGCTAGTGAGTACGCCAGTCCAAGGCGTCGAGTAAGGCCGCTGCTAGGGCCGACCGGCTTCTTGCACCGATCCCTCCGCGATTCGGCAATCTGCGACGCGGCGCTATGTGATCCGACAACTGACGTGCGACAGGGCCCGGCGATCGAGGGGCGGCAGGTTAGCGGCCGACCAACGTCCTGTCATGCCGACGAGAGTGCATACGACCGTCGGGTCAGCGGGTCGCTCGACGGCGGCGGTTCGCAGCCAGGAGGACAAGCCACAGCCAGCCGACAGACACGCACAGCCGCTGCCACAGCCCTGCGCCGGAGTTCCACGGTTCGAGGTCGGCGAAACCCATCGTCGCGAGGACGAACAGCACGGCGAACGCCACCCCGCTTAGCGCCGAATACAGTGCGAACCAGCCCGATCGACGACGCGCGAACGCGACGCTCGCGGTCAGCATGGCGAGGGCCAGCGCGGCGAAGGCGGGCAGCGAAAAGGCCAGATCGTGCAACCGGCCCTGCCAGGTGACTGGAGTTGCGGCCGTGGGATAACCGCCCACGGGGTCGGTCACGAAGATCCCGGCGCCAATCAGGCCCACGCCCCACACGGCCACCAGCAGCGGCACGGCCAGCGCACCCGAGCCGGGACGCAGATTCCGGCGAAGGCCGATTGAGAACAGCACCACCAGCATGCCGCAGATGACGAAGTTCGCGATCTGCTGCCAGCCCTGTGGCCCGAGGGCGAGAGAGCTGATCGGGTGGCGAAGTTGGGAGTACCCATGGCCTTTGAAGGCGCCTTCTACCAGGTATGCCGCGGTGAAGAGAGGACCGACGAGCAAACCGGCGATGAGAAGCCGACTGGGGCGGAAGGGTGGCCGCTCAGGGGCGGCAGCGGCTACGTACGTCAACGTCGTCATGTTGTCAACCGTAGTTGACATGCATCAACGCGTCAACCAGGGTTGACAACGCTGCGATCAATCCGATGCCGCGAACGGGTCGTGCCGCTGCTCGGTATCCGATGTCTCTTCTGCGGCGATCAGCGCGCTGAGGTGTCGAAGATCAGTTGGCGGACGGTGGCAGGATTACGGCCCTACGCCCACGTCCTACCGGAGATCGAGCGGGCCGCTGTTGACGAGGCCGCTAAGCACCCTCTTCGGATGACTTGGCTGTACGAATGGCTGTACGGGGGGTGTGTTGATCGTTCCGGCGGAAGGCGGGAAGCCGCTGAACTGCTGCGATGGTGGTGCGCCCGGCAGGATTCGAACCTGCGGCCTTGGGATTAGAAGTGGCATTCACCTCTTGATCCCTGGTTTCAGTGGCTGCTTTGGCTGCACAAACTGCTTCCCTGGTGTGCTCGACTTTCCTTGATGGCCTGCATTTCGCACCACGAATAGCTCCACGGCTGGCCAGGTTGACGAGGTCGGGTGCATCGAGGTGTAGTAACGCTCTGTAAAGCCGGCCGTTGGTGGGGCTGGCTATCGGCTGCCTGGTGTCGGCTGGTTTCCGATGCTGAGGCCGCAATCCCTGGCGTGCCCGGGGGCACTCGCCCGACTGCCGGAGGACGCGGGAGCCCATGCGAGGCCAGCTCGTCACGGCGGCGCCAGTGCCGTTGCAGGACAGCCGGCCGATAAGCTGCGAGGAGGACCCTGGGTCTGCGAACCCGGGGACGGCCTCGCCGTAGCCTCTAGATTTGTGAATGGCTCATGAGCGTTTGCAGCCTCTCTTCGTAAACGGCGATGCTGGCGGTAGCGCTTCTCGTGTTCCATGCGAACGATCGGCGCCAGAGGGCTAGACGCTTGATTAGGTCCTCCGTGCAGGTCTGAATCAGTACGCCGTACTCAATATCGCCGCGTGCTTCAGCCCTGACGTCTGGGACGGCGGCGGTAGAACCGGCTGCGTATCTCGATCGACCTTCCAGCGCAACGAGGCATTGCTCTATTATGCCGCTAACCGCTAGGACATGGTCAAATACTTCCTCGTCTATTACAGCTGGCCCATTGGAGAGTACTGTCAGCCACGCCTTTTCCCAGGCATTTCTTAAAATTGAAGCGTTGACCTGAGGTGCGGAATCGATCTCTTTCGAAAAATTGATCAGACACGCATAGACGCTTTCTACGGCTCTTAAGCTAGCTTCCTCAAGCAACTTCTTGCGGTCGGCGCGGCGTGTCAGCAAGATTGCAGCAACTGCCGATGCCACCGCAAATAGTCCGCCGATGGATGCGCCAACCGCCTCAGCCGCCCAGCCGTTCAAGTTGTTAGTCAACCAGTCCACAGTGTATACAGTACAGCATAGAACAATCCGAGCGATGCCGCTATCGGCCTTTAATGGACAGGCGAGGTCTGGATGATCTGCGCAGCGTGGGACTACCTGTGCTATAGCAAGGGCTGGAAGAGGTACAACCCGGCACATCTTCTTGCGAGCGGCCGACTTTGTTTGGCAAGCAGGTCAAACTTCCCCGAATCGCCTCCTGCGGCGGCGATTATTTTCATGCACCCACTAAATTCTCGATTGAGTTGGGCTGTTATGTACGTTACTGATAGCCCTTTAAGTCACGTAGCGACCTCGGTGGGGGGCGGTGATGTGATTGATGCCAGCTTAGAGGGTGTGATTAAGTACCCGTTTGATGAGTTATTGGATGAGCAATCCTATATGGCAATTGTCATCCCGCCGATGACGGATGTTCAGCAGCGTACAGTGGTTGAACACTTGCATTCGCGCCTAGGTGCGGGTTACTCGTGGTTTATGGCAGCTCGCATAGGGCTGCGTGCGACGGTTGGCCTGAGTGGCACTTTCAACTGGCGCCTATACTTTGATGGCGCCCTAACTTTAGCCTTGACTGCTGCTGTAATTGGTAGCTTATGGGGCTTCGCGGGCAAGGCAAGCTTGGCCGCTTCCGCAATATACCTAGTCGCAACCCTCTTGAACTCGGCGCGATCTTTTGTTAAGCGAGGCAAGCAGAGTCGCGACACGTGGAACGTGTGACTTAGGTTTTTGTAGTGCTGGATAAAATGCGGAGCTTGCCCCTCCGCCTGCCCCGAATCCCCGAC
The DNA here is from genome assembly GCF_051386395.1 of Micromonospora sp. URMC 106. Classification (NCBI taxonomy): domain Bacteria; kingdom Bacillati; phylum Actinomycetota; class Actinomycetes; order Micromonosporales; family Micromonosporaceae; genus Micromonospora; species Micromonospora sp. URMC 106. Next base: position 20,551 of record NZ_JBPQTP010000076.1, on the reverse strand, counting down.
CGTTCCGAGGCGAGCGCAGAGCAGCCGCACAGAGCTTTTGAGCGAGACGTTATGGCACAGGGAGCCCGAAGGTGGAGCGTCCCGCCGGCTAGGCTAGCTAAGCCGTGCGGCCGCAAGCTTCCCGGCGTAGGGAAGCGCTTCGGCCGCGTCGGCGAACTGGCAGCCATCACGGACTTGCGGTCATTGCGCTTCCGGCGGGGCGCCAGGGCGCCCGGGGGCTCGCTTGGCGGGTCGCGCTCTTAGAGGGTTATCCCGCGCGGCGTCGATCCGGGCGCCGAGCAGACCACCGCCCAGTCCGCCAGTGTTCGTACGAGCCGTTAAGGCCGTCTCTTGGATGTGGCGGGCCGGACGGCGGTCCGCTCCCCACAAGGGCGGGCGATGGCAGGCAGATTCAAAGGACTGCTGTAGCCGCTAACCTAAAGAACGTATAGCTAGGGGTGATCTTGATTTCTAACGCCAGTGGAACTCGTAATGTTCAACATCGGAGGTGTGTTCAGAGAAGCTCATGGATGCATCAATGGGGAAGGAGAGTTCATTGCCTGCAGGTCGAATGGTGGCATTGATGGTAAGTTGCTCGCAATCTACAGGAGGGGATTTAATATTCGCCCTTCCAATCACGCGAAAGAAACCAGGGCCTTCTAGGATGACTTGGTTATCCCCCTGAAGTACTGTGTGGACGCGGCGATCTTCGGCGCGTCGACCTGGGAAATGCAAGCCGTCATCCTTCTTCGCAACCAGATCGATGTCGAGTTCTATAGTTTCTGCGCCGATTCGCGCAACACCAGACGTCTGGTGATCTGGTAAGACTACGGTCTGTCCCATCGGCACCACGGCATATACGACAAGGGAGCAGTGGAACGACATATGCCCTTGTCGTGGTTCAAGGTTGGCGACACTGGCTACTACGCTCACTTGAGGAAGTGCCTGCCGTGGCACAAGAAGCCGAACGAGATCGTCCCGCTTGGCCGACCTTACGGTTGTTGCATCCCGCCAAGGAACCTCGACCTCTACCGAACCACCACCCTGCAACCCGTGCTGTGGGTTCTTAACTACAAACGGCGCACGACCTGCGTCGAAAAGGAGAGCTACGACGTCAATGCCCCCGAAGTTGACAACCACATCTCTTACTGGCGGTGCCATCCCATCGAATTTCGCCCGCACCGCTGGCCACCAGTCGGCCATTTCTTGTGCAGCAACTCCAATAACCCCGCTGTTTTCGTCAACGCCGATGAGCCAGAGCAGTGCTTCGCCCGCGTTAGCGTTGCAGTGGCCGGCAATACGGCGAGCGGCTTTACTGTGCTCTTTGGGCCAATCCCGTTTGAGTTCTACGCGGCTATCTTCGATCTGCCCGACGCTGTCGATGCGCTTGACTATGCGTCTAGCCCATTCTTCTATCTCTATGAGCTTCACCTTGAGCTATTACCTAACCCCTCCGGCTCGTTGAGCCCATTTTTGGTGTCGTCACGCGTCAACCTCGAAGGTGAGGCGTGGAATTCCTTTCAGGAATACGGACTGCTGGAACCGGCCGACCCGCTCGATGTGGTCCGCAATCGTCCTTGCACGACCTTCTTCCGAGGCCGCCCATCGTCGCGACCGACTACCGCCCCGTCGCCCGCGACTCATGGCAGGCAAGATACCAATGGCGGTCACAGGAGCGCTGCCCGGCGTAACGGCCTGTCATCATCAGGGCGACGCGAGTGGTCGCCACTGTGCGACAGCGGGGGATGCCAAGGGCGACACCCTGGTGATGGCTTAAATGGCCGCAATGGCAGAAACCCCGCTATGAGCGGATTTCTACCATTGCGGCCATTTAGACCAGCGGCTTACGCGGGTCTGCGGCCTGTCGTCGCGGGTAGGGCGTGGATGGTGCCGGTGGTCTGGTGTACGTCGGGGTGGACGAGGAACGCGGGCGACGGTGGCCGTCCCGCTCCGGTCCGGGCCGGTGGGTCGAGCTGGCGCACGTACCCGTGGATCTCCAGCAGCGACAGCACAGGGTCAAGGTCGGCGGCGGTGGGGATCTGGCTGCGGACGGCCCGGTACAGCTCCTTCTTGGTGAAGGTGGTCGAGCCGGTGCGTTCGATCCAAGCGAGCACGAGCCGGGCGTAGCGCTTGCTCTTGTCGGTGCCCATGTCATCGAACGCGGCCAGGGCGTGAGCGGCGAAGTATTCGCCGAGCAGTGCGGCCCGCTCGATGGTCTCGGCCGTGACTGGCTTGCCCCAGCCGTCGCGCAGGTGTTCGGCGAGGTGGATCAGCCCGGCGAGGCGGACCACTGCGCCGGTGTATTTGCTGCCCCAGTCCACGACGTGTCCCCACGCGCCGCCGGGGGCGAGGCGTGGCTCAACGGCGCGTTCGATGTCCAACACCCGTTCGTTGGCTTCCGGGGTGAGCGGTAGCACTGCCGGGTCGGTCCATTCGGCGAGGCTGGCGACCAGGGCGCCGAGGTTGGCGGCGTAGGCGGTGGCGATGGGTTCGGGTACCGGGTCGGCACCGATCTTCCGGTGGCCGACGGTGTTCTCGGGCAGGCTGAACAGGATGCGGGCCAGCAGTCCTTTGCCTCGGAAGCCGGGCATGTCGGCGATGTCGCGCAGCACGTCGGGTTGCACGGCCAGGCCGAGGGTGAGGGCGGGGTGTTCGACGTGTTCGGGGGCGCGGGAGCGGCGGTTGACGCGCAGCATGTCTCCGGCGTGGCCCTTGAGGAAGACCTCCAGGTTGGGGGTGCCGGAGTAGCGGCCGGCGATGGTGGCGAAGATGCCGCCTTCCGGCGAGAGGACGGCGAGGCGTCCGCCCTGCTCGGCGAGCAGGGACGCGGCTTCCTCGCTGGTGACGTCGTCGGCGACCAGTTGCGGCAGGACGGGCACGGTCACGGCGTCGGCGCTCATCGCGGCAGCGGTCGCTTCGGCAAGCAGAGTGTCCCGGCCTGACGCATCGGCGTTCGCGGCGGCGATAGCGGCTTTCTCCGCCGTCTTACCGGCCACGCGCGCAGCAAGTTCGGCCTCCACGATCGCCGGCTTCGTCCGCTCGACAAGGGCCTTCTCCGCAGCGAGCAGCGGTCCGGTCATTGCCGCGAACACGGCCGACTTGCGGGAGCCCGGCGGCAGCACGACGACGGTGAACAGGTTTGTCGGTTCGCGCCAGGAACCGCGTACCTCCACTTCGGCGCGGCCCCCGGCGGCGGTGGACAGGGCGGCGAGGGCGATGCAGCCGGCGAGGTCGACGGGGGTTTGGGTGAACTCGGCGACGGCGTAGACGTGCTCGGCGACCCATTCGGGCAGCACGTAGGCCGGGAACTCGGGGAGGTGTCGGCGGTCGCCGAGCGGGATCAGTGGCGCCCACTGGGTGCCGGTGGCGGCGTGGTCGAGCATCGCGCGGCCGGTGGCGAGGATGTCAGCAACGTCGGCGCCCTGTTCGACCTTCTCGGCGAAGTAGACGCCGAGGTTGGCGACCTGGCGGCGCCGGGCGTGGTCGGCGACGATTCGGGCGTAGTGACCTGCGTTCGCGGTGGTGGGCACGGCGGCAATCAGCGTGTGGAGGTACGGGGCGCCGCCGACCTTGGCGAGGTCGCCGGTTGCGGCGAGTCGGGCGGCCAGGGCGATCGGGTCGACGGGTTCGCTGGCGGCGTGCATCGCGCAGAGCGTTTCCCACAGTCGGCCGTGAGCGGGCCGGTGGAAGTCGGCCGGCGTGAGCGTCGCGGCGAGGTCGGCGACGACGGACGAGTTGAGCAGCGCAGCGCCGATCACGGCCTGCTCGGCGGCGTGGTCGTGTGCGGGCGGTCGGGTCACGATGGACGTGCTCCTGTCGTGAGTCGGGGAGGGCGAGTCAGGCGGCGGCGCGGCCGGAGCGCGGCTGGCGAATCGCGGCGGCGCGGGTCACCAGGTCGCGCAGGCCGGCGAGCAGGGTGCCGAGCTGGCGGCGGGCGGCCGGGTCGACGTCGGCCAGGGCGACCCGTACGCGGATCTCGGCGTGCTCGCGGCCGTCGCTTGCCCGCACGCGGACGAGGACGGCCCGGGCACGGCCGGGCAGGTCGACCAGGATCTCTGCCGAGCGGTGTTCGCCGAGGTTGCAGCGGTGGTCCCGGGCGCACCACCCGGTGTGCCGTTCGCTGCCGGGACGGCGGTTCATCGGTTGCCCGCCCGGTACTCGGCGCGGACGTACTCGGCGATGCGGCGGCCGATACGGACGCGGCGGCCGGTGCCCTCGCAGCGGCGGCAGTCGCGTCGGGTGCCGATGGCGGTGCGGTGGTTGCGGCGGCCCCGGCAGCGGCGGCAGCGTCCCCACGGGGCGACGATGCACAGAATCAGGTGCCACGCCGCGTAACCGAGGGCGGTGAGGCTAGCGAGCAGGGCGATGGTGGTCACGAAACGCCTCCACGAGCCGGTTTGAGGGTGCGGAGGGCTGACGCCGCTAGTGGCTAGGGCGCTGGCCAGGGCTGGGATTGGTTGCTAGCGGGGGTGCTAGGTCTAGCGGGGGGTGCCGCTAGACCTAGCGACCACAGGCTGTCCGGGTTAGGCGGCTTTGTCTCCGCGTCGCTTGTTACGCTCCGCGATCGCATCGGCGATGTGCTGGCGTTCGATGCCGCGCCGGTTGGCACCCTTGCCGGTGGCCGGGTCGGTGCCCCACACCTGCCCCGTGGTGATGCCGTACGGCTTGAGCGCGGCCGTCAGCTGATCGCGGGTCAGGTCCCCGTACGCGTCGGCGTTCAGCTCGGCGAGCCGCTCCGTCAGCGTCTCCGCCCACACCTTCGGCTCCGTCGCGGGAACGACGGTGAGGATGTCGTCCAAGAGGGTGTCCCGGCGTACGGCCGGGGTTGGCGCGGCTTGCCCGATGGCGTGGCCGGTGAGGGTGCCGGCTGCTTCGCGTAGGGCGCGTGCCCGGTCGGTGATCTTCTCGGCGGTGGGGCCGTCGACGTAGAAGGTGCGCACGATCTGCGCGTCGTCGGCCGCGCCGACGAGGTAGCCGACGCCCTTGTCCTTCTTGGCGAACATGGTCGCCCGGATGCCGTTCTTGTACGCCGAGGTGCCCAGGATCATGTCGTTCTCGATCTGACCCATGACCCGCAGGCAGAACCGCGTACCCGCGTTCGCCGACACGCCGGTGGGCAGGCTCTTGGCGTCCGGCCGCTGCGTGGCCACGACGAGGATGACGCCCAGGGCGCGACCCAGCTTGATGACCTTCTCGGCCAGCTCTCCGGCTTCCTTGCCGAACTCCGGGTGCGAGAACAGTTCCTGCACCTCGTCCAGAGCGACAACGAGCCAGTGCAGACCGAGCTTGCGGCGGCGGGCCAGTTCGGGGGTGACCTTGTTGTCCGGGCACACCGCCTTCGGTAGGCCCTTGATGACGGCGGCGCGGCGCTGGCACTCCTTGCGCAGCTCCCGAAGAGCGATCAAGCCCTCTTCGGCGGTGTCGTCGTCCTGCCCCGACGCATACCGCGCCGACACCTTCTCCAACGGGTCGAGTCCGCCGGTGCCCTTGAAGTCGAAGCACCACAGTTCCGCGTACGGGTCCAACGCTGCCGCGAGCATGGGAACCTGCGTGGCGGCAGTCTTGCCGTAGCCGGGAATCGAGCCGATGAGCAGGTTCGTGTACGGCAGGTCGAAGGTGATGATCCGGCCGCGTGGGTCGGTGCCGAACGGCACCGGCTTGGCGAGGTCGAAACCGCCGGACGCCTTGAGCAGCGGCCAAGCAGCCGGCTTCGCGGCGGCCATGTCCTGATCTCCGACCCACAGCAGCAGTCGGCCGGGGTGCACCTCCGGCTGTCCCTCCGGCCACACACAGCCCAGGGGGCGGGTGAGGCCGGCGGCGAGCCGGTCGCGCCGCTCGATGACGTCCCCGGCGGTGACGCCCGGCGGTAGGTCGATGTCGGCCCGCCAACCCGGCCCGTCGCGGGTGATCGGGGCGGTAAAGGCGATAGCGCGGTTGCCCTGCTTGGCGATGGCCTGGGTGATGCCGGAGATGCCGAGTACGGCCAGGGCGCGTACGACCACATCCGAGGTGAGCCGGGCGACCCGAGGCACGACCACGGCGGTGTCGAGCAGCGGCTTGTCGGCCGGCTGACCGAACATCCCGCACAGCGTCACTAGCAGCGCCAGCACGGCCCACCGCGCCCACTCCGGGGCGAGAGCGACCGCCACGCCACCGGCCAGGGCGATGGCGAGGGTGAAAGTGGCGACGATGCCACGCCACCGCACTCGCCGGTCACGCTGACGGGACAGCTTGAGGTAGTCCTCGGCGTTCTCCCGCCGTACGGTGGCCTGCCGGACCGGCTCGCCTTCCCAGTCGAACAGCCACCGGGTCGCCCCGGACAGCATCCGCCATGCGCCGGCCGGGGCGCGCAGCGCCAGCTTGCCGGCGTACTTCGGAGTGCGGGTGGCGTGGTAAGCGGTGGTGTGCAGAAGGTGCCCGACCGCCCACCGCATCATGTCGCGCAGCTCGGCGCGTGAGCGCAGCCAGGCCGGCAGGATCGGGCGCCGCTGACCGGCGCGTACGCCGTCGAGGGTGAACCGCGGCGTGCGCTGCGCGGCCGGAGAGTCGACCAGCACCGGCCCGCCATCATCGCTGTCGGCGCTGATGCGGGCGGTACGGGCGGCGTCCAGGTCGACCACGTTCGCGTCGGGAGCATCTCCGGTCAGGTCGCGCTCGGCGGCCCGCCAGTCGAATCGGTCGTCGTCTCGGGGGGACGTCATGTTGGGTGTTCCTCCATCTGGGGTTGTGGCGGTGGGGAAGGGCCGGCGGCGCGGCGCAGGTTGGTAGCCAGGTGGCCGCGCCGCCGGGCAGGTGGTCAGGCGGCGCAGAACAGGGCGGCGATGAAGAGCCAGCCGATGTGCCACGACTGGTCCAGGGCGTAGGCCCCGGTGCCCAAGCTCGGGTTGTCGTCACGGCCGGGGCGGGGTGCGCCGAGGGTGTAGAAGTCGGCCGAGCCGAGAGCGGCGGCAATCCGGCGAAGCGGGGTGCGCCGGTCGGCGATGTAGTGGGTGACCGCCGAGATGGTCAGCCCGACCGCCACACCCCACGGGTCGAGCCGCAGGCCGGTGCCGGCGATCAGGAACACCAGCGCCAAGCCGGCGGTGGCGGTGTAGGTGGCGACGTGGGTGGCGCAGGCGATGCGGCCCGGCCAGCCGGGCTGGCCCTTGCAATCGGCCTGGTGCTGCGTCTGCACCCAGTGGTCGGCGACCTGGTGAGCGACGTAGAGGGCGACGAACACGGCAGCAAACGCGGCGGCGTGGCGGCCGGTGGGATCTGCGAACATGGGTGGTCTCTCCCGAGGTCGTTGGCTGAGGGGTGGAGGGCCGGCGGCGCGGCGCAGGTTGGTAGCCAGGTGGCCGCGCCGCCGGGCGGGGCTAGTCGTGCGTGCGGACGAGGTGTGCCAGGGCGGCGCCCATGCCGAGCACCCCGACCGGCAGGCAGGCCACGGCGGTGGTGATCCACCACGGGGCCGACGTGACCCCGGCCGCAACCAAGAGGTGGTACGCGACCTGGCCGAGCGCGCCGACGAACAGCGAGGCGATGGCCGACCACTTGGCGAACTGGCGGGCCAGGTCCGGCACCCGGCCGGACAGCCACACATAGAGGGCGTACGCGCCGTACGTCTCCACCCCGATCGGCAGGGTGATCGCCGAGTTGATGGAGAAGCTGTCCCAGATGCCCGGCAGCGGGTGCACCACCCCGAACCCGGTGAGTCCGCCGAGCCCGACCCACCCGGACCAGATCGCCACGAACGCGGGCAGTGCCAGCAGCACCACCGGCCACACCACCGCCCGCCGGTTGTCCGTCGAGTCGGCCGGGAGCGCATCGGTCGTGATGTTGGTGCCCAGGTCTGCGACGGGTGCTGCCTGCTCCGACACGACCGGCGAGATGCCGTCGTCGGCCGGCGACAGGTCCGGTGCCGGGACCGGGTGAGCGATCGGGTCCGGGGCGCTGCCGGCTGGGTCGGTGGTGGGCTCGGGGGTGGCCCGGGGGGTGTCGGTGCGGGTGAGAGCGGCGAGGATCGCGTCAGCCTTCGGACCACCCACCCGCAGCTCCTTCTTGATGCGGTTGCGCGACGGGATCTCGCCGAGCTGGTCGGCCAGGTCGCGGGCGGCGGGGATCAGGTCTTCGACCGGCCGGGGGAAGGCCGACAGCGTGGGGGCGGTCATGACAGGTGTCCCTCCGATACGTCAGGGCCGTAGATGAGCGAGAACAGGGCTTGTTGCAGGCCCACCAGGTCCGCTCCGCACCCGTCGTACGGCTCGGCGATCGCCGGGTAGCCGTGCGCGGCGAGCACCTGGGCCACGTCCAGCGCGAGACCGAACGTGAAGCGGGGGTCGTCAGCGGGGCGGGGGATCGGGTAGCGACGGCTCATGGCGCTACCCGCCTACGCGGCCCGGCCGTCGGCCGAGCGAACGGCGAGCAGGGCACGCGCCTCACGCAGCACCCGGCGCTGCGCCCGACGAAGCCGCTGCCAGTCCAACTCGGTCGGGCCGGCGTCGCTGGTCAGTGCGACGATCTGCGCGTCGAGCAACAGAACCTCGGCCTCGATCAGCGGCAACTCCTGCTCAATCTCGGAGAGTTCAGCGGCGTTCGGCTCGACCTCGGGGGAGTGGTTCGACTCAGTCACTTGCATGTCCCTTCTGACTGATCCGGCGCTCTAGATGCGCGCCTTAGTTGCGCAACAAGGTAGCGATACGCGGGTCTGTTGCGCAAGGGGGTAGCGGTATGTTGGTCCGATGAGTGATGCGCGAGATGAGCTGTCAGCAGCTACGAAGCGGTATCGGCGAACCGAAGCTGCTCATGAGGCCGCACGCGAAGCGGTGGTTGCGGCAGTGGTTGCGGCGCTACGTGATGGCGTCGGTCCGGCTGAGGTCGAGCGGCTGTCGCCGTTCAGCGGTGCCTACGTCCGGAAGCTCGCTCGTGAGCACAGCGTCCCGCCTGCGCCGCCGGGGCCGAAGCGGGCCACCCGGTAGCGGTCAACCGGCGGGCCGCAACGCGTAGTTGCTGGCGTCCACCAGGCCGTACGCCAGCGCGGACGCCTCCATTTCGTCGATGGCGCGTGCCGGAATCACGAAGCGGCCACGGACCTTGATGGCGGGGAACTGGCCGGCGTGAATCGCCCGGTAGAGGGTCACCTCCGACATGCCGAGAATCGTTGCGGTGTCCGCGACCGACCGGAACCGAGGGCGGTCGTTCTTGGCGGCGAGGGGTTCAGCCACAGGAGTCTCCTCAGTAGTCTGTGCTTGGCGTTCCGTTCGGCTTGCTGAGACCCAGTGAAGTCGAAAAGAAGCGGAGCGCCCATGCAAAAGCCGTGCAACGCTCGGCAATCCGATGCAACTTGCAAGCTCGGGAGACCACGGTGGCGACGGTAGATCGGTGGACAGGGAGCCTGGCCTGTTCGCTGCAAGCTGCCGCCGGAATGACGAACGAAGGATTTGCCGGGTGGCTCGGCATCGCGACAAGGACGGTCGCGTACTGGCACAGTCGGCCCGACACGATTCCCGGGAACGCCAACCAAGACGTGCTTAACGCCGCCTTGGACCGTGTCGCGGATTCGGCTCGCTCCCGGTTCTTCGAAATGCTCAGCGCGGGGCGCCCGGAGGGAAATGCTGGCAGCGGCGGCAGTGTTGTTGATGCTGTGAGCGCTGCTGCCGACTCGGTCGCCAATGATTCCCTGCTGCTGAGCCTGGCCCTGCCACACGACTCTATTGAGTCCTTGCAGGAAGATGTGAGGTTACTCGCCCGATCGGGAGGCATGGCAGCCTTCGATGTCTTCAGCAGTGCCCGCCGGTTGCGGGACGAGGCAAGGGCTTTAGTCGAGCGCACCCGTCGGCCCGTCGAGCTTGCCGATCTCTACGTGATTATCGGGCAGACCGCTTCCCTTATGGCATCCACTGCCTTCGATCTAGGGCACTGGAACGAGTCGGCGGCGCTGGCCAGGGCGTCCACACAGTACGCGGGCCTTGCCGGGCACGCTTCGCTCAAGGCGTGGACGTACGGCCTGCAAATGACGTTGGCGAACTGGCGCAACGAGCCGGATGTCGCGCTCACCTACTTTGCCCGCGCGATGCGTGCGGCTCCTGAGGGTGAGCCAAAACTCCGACTCCGGTATATCGCTTCCCGCTCTCATGCCCTGCTGGCCGACGCGCAATCGGTCGCCGAGGTGTTGAAAGCGGCCCGGCATGATCGGGACATGGCCGATTCCCGTCCCGACGATCTTAGCGGGTCGGTCGGTGGTGAATTCGCATTCGGGGAAGCCAGGGCGGCGGCGTGCGCGGCAGCAGCCTGGCTTGATCTGCGCAACGGTGAGCAGGCGGCGAAGTGCGCCCGAGAAGCCTTGGAGGTCTACGAAGCTCTGCCGCTGTCCCGGCGGCCGTACTCCCAGATCAACGGGACGCAGATCGACGTAGCCGCCGCACACCTACACATGCGCGACCGGGACGGCGCGGCAGACGCGTTGCAAGGCGTTCTCGACCTACCGGCGCAGAAGCGCAACGTGTCGCTGACCGGGCGACTGGAGAAGGTCGGGCGGCTGCTAACCACGCCAGCGTGGCGCGACGACTCGGAAGCGCAGCAACTCGCCGAACGCATCTCCGTCTGGCTCGCGGAAACGTCAGCCCGTCCGCTCTCCTGACGCTTGCCACGCGGCGAGCACCCGCGCTTCCTTGTCGCTGCTGAGCCCGATTTCGGCGGCCCGGTCGTGCCTGCTCATCTCGCCAGTCTCGGCCATCCACCGCCAGGTGTCGGCGACGGTGTCGGCCAGCGGCCGGCATAGCAGCCCGGCCCGGTGCGCGCGGGCGGCGTCGACCCGCCAGACGCCCTCGAACGTGCGCCAGAGCGGCAACTCTGACCACTGCCGCACGCCTTGGTCGACAAGCACGTGATCCGGCACCCACTCGAACCGCGGTGCGGCACCCGTCGCGGCGGCGCACGCGGTGAGCAGCTCCCCGAACGTGGCCTCGTCAACGGGCGCACAGACGTTGTACGCACCCGAGATGCCCTCGGCAGCGGCACGCAACGCGAACGCGGCCAGGTCGCGGACGTCGACGGGCTGAATCGACCGATCCGGCGAGCCCGGCGCGAGAACCGTCCCACCGGCAGCGACCCGGCGCAGCCACCAGGGCAGCCGACCGACGTACTCGCGTGGGCCGAGCACTACACCGGGCCGTAGGACGGTCGTCCGGTCCTGGCCGAATGCAGCCAGGGCGGCAGCCTCGCACCCCGACTTCTGGTAGCCGTACTGCGTCGGCCCGTCCTCTGTGTCGGTACCGTAGTCCGGCCCGGCATCGGGCGGGCAGTACAGCACCTCGGATTCCTCGCAGAGTGGCTTCAGCGGCCAGTCTCGGTAGACGCTCACGGTGGACATGAAGATGTACTGACCGGCGACGGGAGCCAGGGCACGGGCCACATCGAGGGTGTTCCTCGGCACGTAGCCAGAGGTGTCCACCACTGCATCCCACGGCCCGGCGTCTCTTAAGCTGCCGATGTCGCCGGGTCGTGTCCGATCGCCTCGGATCGCCTGCACGCCAGGCACGTCTGTGCCCGAAGTGCCACGGTTAAAGGTGGTGATGTCCCAGCCGCAACTTTTTGCTGCTGAAACCACTGCGCGTCCAACGAACCAAGTGCCTCCGAGGATTAACATCCGCATGGGTTCATTATGCTGCACCACCTGATCTGGCTCCAGGGGTCTACTGCCTCTCAAGATCTTCCCCGGCGTTCGTGAACCTGCCAGCTGCGATTGATGTAGCCCTTGCTTTCAAGCGGTTTGCGACGGTCTTGTGACTTTTTGCTAAAGTCTATACGGCACGTGTCATTGCTTTGCGGTGTAAAGGGCGCATCAAAAAAGTTGGCGGCAAATCGGTTGAGCAACGTATCGTTCGTTAGTAGTTGCGCCTCGCGTTCAAGAGCCGTCGCCAGAATTAGCATGTCGTTAATGGTGTTGCGGTAGTTGCTTTTTGCATTGAATTTGGTTGAGAATGCCTCCAGTAAGACAAACATGCGTTCCACGATAACTGGCGATAGTGAAAGGCAGGAAACCCGATTCTCGATTATGAAGTCGAAGCGCGAGAGGAGTTTCCTCTGAAGTTTGCGATCTAAGCCGTTGACGCAAAGTTCGTAGTAGCGTCGATCTTGGTTGTTGATGGCGACTGAGATGCGATTGTGGCCGTATTCAATGATTGCGGGGAAGTCGGAGTTCAACTCAATGATGAGCTGGTCTGTGCGCCTCTTCCAGCCCCGGTGTTGGTGCCCGAACCTGAGTTTGGCTTCCGTGTCTCCAGACTTAAGCCTCTCGTAAATTCCCGCCACCTCCCAATCGGTCAGTCGTGGAAGGTAGTACCGTGCTCGCTTGAAGTCGTTCGCTTGAACTAGTAGGAACTCCTGTGCGGTAACTGAGCTTATCGCCTTGCTGGTGACTGTGTAGTCAGGCACTCCTTTAAACGCGTAAGAGATAATTTGTGTGTCGATGATTTCCGTGCTCACTTATCTCCCTCGCCCCCTAAGCCGTTTTGGCTGCGGGAATTGTCAGGCGAAACGATCGCCCGCCGGCCTCGGGTAACGCTGACCAGGCCGTCTGCCGCCAGAGAAGCCACCGCACGGTGAGCGGTGCCGACCGAGACTCCGTGCGCCGCAGCCAGCTCGGCGACCGTAGGAAGCGGATCACCCGGCTGGAGGCTCCCGGCGCGGATCTGCTCGCGTAGTTCCTCGGCAATGATCCGGTACGGGCTGCTCGGCGGAGTGGGCGACGTCGGGCGCGTCGGCATCCGGGCGGCGAGGGTGGCGGCGGCCCGCTGGTCGGATTCGGAGAGCCACGCGGCGTAGACCCGGAGGGTAGTGGTGCCACCGCCACCGTGACCGAGCCGACCGGCAACGGTCCGCACGTCGACACCGGCATTGATGAGTTCGGTTGCTGAGTAGTGGCGCAGGGCGTGAATGTGGCTGTCGAGGCCAAGTCGCCTGGCGAGTCGCCCGTACCGCTGGGTGATGGTGTCGGGGCGGTAGCCGCGGCTGTTGTCCGGCTCGGGGGAGAAGACGTAGTCGGCCGGGTCGGCCGTCGCGTCGAGCTGGGCCAGGCGGTCGACGTACCGCGTGTGCAGCTCGGTGAGCACGGCGACCGTTTCGGGGTCGAGGGCGACCCGCCGTTGCTGGTGAGTCTTGGTTTCCTTCTCTTGCAATGCGCCGTCCGCGTCGAGGTAGGCGCTTCGTCGGAGCGTCAGCACGCCGGCGGCCAGGTCGAGGTGATGCCATCGCAGGGCGGCCAGCTCACCCCGCCGGGCACCGGTCGTCATGGCGAGCCACACCAGCGCGCCCCAGTCCGGGTCGCGCCACGACTCGATGATGATGCGGGCGGCGTCGGTCGGGTTTGGCGGTTGCGGGTCGGGGTGCGGCGGCGCGGGCGGTTCAGCCTGTGCGGCGGGGTTGACGGCGATCCAGCGCCATCGCACCGCGCGACTCAGCGCACCGCTCAGGATCCAGTGAATCTGCCGCACTGAGGACGTGCTGAGCGGCTTGCAGACATGCGGCCGGCATCTCGCGGTGCAGGTGTGTTCACCCTTCACCCGGTGCGTCACGAACGCCTTGTCACCGCACCAGTCGCGGCAGCGGCGCAGACTCGCGTAGAAGGATTCGAGCGTCTCGGGGTCGAGGCGGCCGACCGGCAGCTTGCCGAGCACCGGCCGGACGTGCTTGTTCAGCTTGTTTTCGTACCCCATGCGTGTGGTCGGCTCGATGTCGGCCACCTCAAGCCACCGGTCGAGCAGTTGATCCAGTGTCGCGCGGGTACGCGGGTTGCGTCGCTCATCGACCTGGGCAAGTAGCCGCGTACGCGCCTTCTCCGCTTCCTTGGCAGCGGTGCGGCCGGCGGGGATGACTTCGGTCAGGTAGTGCCGCTTCCCGCTGATCGGGTCTACCCCCGCATAGACCTTCACGCGCAGTGACCCGCTGGGCAGGGTCTCGACCTCGCCACGTTGCCGCTTCGTGCGTCCGTTCGAACTCGCCACGCGGCAAACCTAGCTCAGTCGCACCACGGATAGCCCCACGCGGGTTGCTGGGCCAAGAGAAAGTCCTGTGCGCCCGGCAGGATTCGAACCTGCGGCCTTGGGATTAGAAGTCCCCTGCTCTATCCGCTGAGCTACGGGCGCGCGGCGTACGTGTCGCGCCAGAAGGGTACCGCCGCCCACCGGGTGACCGGTGGAACGGGTGGTGGCGTCCCACGTCGTCGATCAGGGTCGCACGCACGCCCGGCGAAGGTCACCCGGGTTCCGCCGTCCGCGCGGCCCTCGGACCGGCGGGTCGTACCCTCGGCTGGTGCTGCTTGACCCGGACACCGAGAACGACGTCGCCTACGAGCTGTGCCAGCTCCTCGGCCGCGCCATCCTGCCCATCCGCCGGACCGACGCCGGGGCGGCCGACGGCGGCCGGGGCGAGGGCACCGCGTTCCTCTTCACCGGGCGGGGGCGGGAGTACCTGCTGACGGCCGACGCCCTCACCCACGCCCCGGCCGGGGAGATCGGGCTGCGGGCGAGCGTGACCGAGCCGGCCGGGGTGGCCGCCGACGCCGTGGCCCTGCCCGACTTCGCCGCCCGGTGGCGCCACCACGAGGACCTAGGCGTCGCGATCATGCCCACCGGCGGCCTGCACGAGCACGCCGAGGGGGCGGGCTGGCGCTGGCGTACCCAACAGGTGCCGGATCCGATCGCGGCCGACCGGGACGCGATCGCCCGGATCGGCGCGGAGCCGGGTTCCGCCATCGTCCTCGCCCACGGGGCCGGCGCGGACGGCACCCGGCCGTTGGAGGTGGCGATCGAGCGGGTGGCGCGCGTGGGCGACACGGTCCGGGTCACCACGGAACTGCCCGTCGGCTACGTCGGCGCGCCGGTGTTCGGCGTCCAGGCCGCCGACAGCGACGAGGTGGGGCTGCGCTGCCTCGGCCTGGTCCTGCCGGCCCGCGACGGCGGCCACCCGCTGGCCACCTTCGACCGCATCCGCGAGGCCGTCGCCGCCGCGTGAGGTCGCGTCGGCGGCCGGCTCAGCCGCCCTGCGCGGGCGCGCCCGCCGGGTCGACCTCATCCGCCGGCCGCCGGCTCGCCGGTGGGCGCTCCCCGTCGCGGACCGTCGGCCCGGCGTCGAAGAACGCGTCCGCCCAGCGCCCGACCTCCTCGAAGACCTTTTCGCGTACGGCGGGGCCGGAGAGTGTGAGGTCGTGCATGCCGCCGTCGAAGCGTGCCACGGTGACGTGCCGGCCGAGGCGGGGCGCCCAGCGG
Organism: Micromonospora sp. URMC 106; assembly: GCF_051386395.1. Taxonomy (NCBI): domain Bacteria; kingdom Bacillati; phylum Actinomycetota; class Actinomycetes; order Micromonosporales; family Micromonosporaceae; genus Micromonospora; species Micromonospora sp. URMC 106. The sequence goes on along the minus strand of NZ_JBPQTP010000076.1, from coordinate 5,327 downwards.
ACCATGTGCTCGACGTCGAGGACGGCGTCGGCCAGGGCGGCCGACTCGTGCCACTTCGTGCCCTTGAACGAACGGGTCGAGCAGGCGAGCAGCACCGGCACCTGGATGTCCAGCCCGGCGCGGAGCTGCCGCTGGGCGGTGCGGATGGCGTTCAGCCAGCCGGCCCGGACGGGGAACCCGGCGAGCGGCTTCCAGGTCAGGTCGTAGTCCCATTCGCCGTGGTGCTGGGCGTGGATGCTCTGGCTGTAGACGGTGCCGAGCCCGAACGGCAGGACGCGACGGGGCGCGCGACGGCCCAGCGGGGCGACGAGGGCGGCGAGCGGCCGGCGTACCGCCCAGGGGGCGTTGATGTCGAAGAAGGGGCTGTTCAGGAAGAGCCCGTCGATGATCCCGGCGTCGCGGCGCGCGTGCGCCCAGAGGGGCATGATCAGCCCGCCGGTGGAGTGGCCCATCGCGAGCAGGGTGTCGTGCCCGTCGTCCTCGCGGATGATCTTCGCGGCGGCGTCCAGCTCGGGGAAGTAGTCGCTGACGTCGCGGCAGAAGTTCGGGGTCTGGTGGGGTCGCAGGCTGCGGCCGTGCTTGCGCAGGTCCAGGGCGTAGAAGTCCCACCCCCGCTCGGCGAAGAAGTGGCCGAGGTGGGCCTGGAAGAAGTAGTCGGTGAAGCCGTGCGTGTAGAGCACGGCCCGCCTCGTCGGGCGGTCGGCCCGACGACGGACCAGGGTGGCGACCACCGGTCCCTCGTCATCGGTACCCAGGTCGATCGTCTGCCGCTCGTACGGCGGGCCCAGCACGTCCGGTTCCACGAACGCGACGGTACGCCGGGAAGCTACCGGGCGGTAGCCCCGCGTGCCCGGCCCCGCCCGCCCGCACCCGGCGGACGGGGCCTCGGGCGTACGTCTCAGACCGTCTCGGCCTCGGCGCGGGCCGGGTCGGTGTCCGGGTCGGTCTGGGTCTCCGCCTCGGCGGCCGGCTGGCTGACGTCCCGCAGGTGCTTGTTGTGCCGCGGCTCCTGCTTGGTCTTGGCGTCGTTGAGCCGCCGCCGCAGGTCGTCCCGGACATCGTTGAGCGCGGCGTGCAGGTCCTCCTCGGCGGAGGTGGTGACGATCTTCTGCCGGCCGGCGATCCAGCACTCCAGGGTGACCTTCTGGCCCTTGGCCTCCCGGTCCTTCACCGACACCTCCAGCTCGGTGGCGTCGGCGTGGAACCCGGCCAGCCGGGCGTCCAGCGTGGCGAACTGCTCCGCGATCCAGTTCCGGTCGCCCTGGGAGAACCCGGCACCGACCCGCAGGCACTCGGCGACGGTGGCCGGGTTGGCGACGGCGCTCATCGCCGCACCCGGCCGAAGACGGGGGCGGTTGCGGTGGTGGTCATCTTCATGATCGCTGACCTCTCGTTCGTCGTGCTGTCGGCGGTGCGGTTGATCGAATCCATACCCCGCCGACTTCCGTCCGGAACGTGACCTTTCCGGCGTCCCGATCCTGCGCCGGGCGCCGGTCGGCGCCACAGGGCCGCTGGGCCCTAACACACCGGGACCTTGATCAGGTGTTCGTCCACAGGCGGTCCCGTTGTCCACAGGCCGGCGGCGGGAGGTGGCGGCCGGCCGTGCCGGGAGCCGAGGCTCGGTGCCGAGTCGACTCGCGAAGGCAAGCCCGATCTCCCCCTGGAGGGACGATGTTCGACACCTACGTCACGGTCGTGGGCAACGTACTGACCGCCCCGGAGTGGCGCCGCACCACCCAGAGCAACACCCTGGTGGCCAACTTCAAGGTCGCCTCGACCGCCCGCCGGCTCGACCGCGACAGCGGTCGCTGGGTCGACGGCAACAGCCTGCGCGTCCGCGTCAACTGCTGGCGCAAGCTCGCCGAGGGGGTGGCCGCCTCGGTGATGGTCGGCGACCCGGTGGTGGTCTGCGGGCGGCTCTACACCCGCGACTGGACCGACGACGCCGGCAACCACCGCACCCTCTACGAGCTGGAGGCGGTCGCCGTCGGCCACGACCTGTCGCGGGGCCGGAGCCGGTTCGCGCGCAACCGGCCGAGCATGACGACCAGCACCGTCGAGGACGCGGAGACCGAGCACCGGGTGCACGGCGAGGCCACTGAGCCGGTGCCGGACGAGGACGTCCCCGCACTGCCGGACGGCCGCCCGCTCGACGACGAGTTCGAGCTGCCCGACTTCGCCGGGCCCGGGTCCGGCCGGGGCCTGCCGGCCGACGCCGCCTTCGACGGCTCGCTCGACCCCTTCGACGACCCGACCGACGGCGTTGGCGAGGACGAGCCCGACGACGCCCCGCCGGAGGCCGGCGACCCGGTGCCGCCGGCCGAGGAGTCCGACGCGACGGTGGGCTCCCCTTCCGCCGAGGCCGGGGCGGGCGCCACCCCGAACGGGCGCGGCCGCCGGAGCCGGGGGCGGGTGCCGCAGCCCGCGTGACCGGCGCGGCCCGGGCGACACGACGGGGGCGGGGTGACGCCGGTCGCGCCGTCGTCACCCCGCGTGTCTCCCGCGGCCACCCCCGCCGGACCGCCCCGCCGGTGCGGCCGTGCGGGCGGGGCGCTCGGCGGGGCCGTGCGGCAAGGCCGTGCGGGCCGGGCGTCGCGGCCGGACACGTGCGGGCGGGGCGCTCCGGCCGGGGCAGTCGTGGCAGTGCCGCCCCGCCGGTCCTGCGGGCGGGGCGCTCCGACCGGGGTCGGGGGAGCCGCTCGGCTAGGCTGGCCGGCCGGAGGTGATGGCGGGTGCGACAGGCGACGCCGGTGGCGACCGCGGCGGGACTGGTCACGGGGTACGCCCTCGACGCGCTCCTCGGCGACCCCCGCCGGTACCACCCCGTGGCCGGCTTCGGTCGCGCCGCCGTGGCCCTGGAGCGACGGATCCACCGCCCGGACCGGGGCGCCGGCGCCGCGTTCGCCGCGCTGGCGGTCGGTGCGCCGGTGCTGCTCGGGGCGGCCGCGACCCTCGCCACCCGACACCGGCCGGTGGCCCGGGCGGTGCTGGTCGCCGCCGGCACCTGGACCGTGCTGGGCGGGCGCACCCTGCGACACGAGGCCACCGTGATGGGCCGGGCCCTGCGCGACGGCGACCTACCGGCGGCGCGGCAGCGACTCGGCCACCTCTGCGGCCGGGACCCGTCGGCGCTCGACGAGCCCGAGTTGGCCCGCGCGACCGTCGAGTCGGTCGCCGAGAACACCTCGGACGCCGTCGTCGCCCCGCTGGTGTGGGGCGCGGTCGCGGGCCTGCCCGGCCTGCTCGGTTACCGGGCGGCGAACACCCTCGACGCGATGGTGGGGCACCGCTCGCCCCGCTACGCGCGGTTCGGCACCCCGGCGGCCCGCCTCGACGACCTGCTCAACCTGGTGCCCGCGCGGCTGACCGGGCTGCTCACCGTCGCCGTCGCGCCGACCGCGCACGGCGACCGGGAACGGGCCTGGCGGGTGTGGCGCCGGGACCGCAACGACCACCCCAGCCCGAACGCCGGGCAGTGCGAGGCGGCGATGGCCGGCGCCCTCGGCGTACGGCTCGGCGGCCGCAACGTCTACTTCGGGCGCTCCGAGGTCCGGCCGTTCCTCGGCGACGGCCCCCGGCCCGAGGCCCGGCACCTCGAGCGGGCCGCCCGGATCTCGGGCGCCGTCGGGCTGGCCGCGCTCGGCCTGGCCGCCGCGTACCCGCTGACCGTCGGTCGCCTGGTGACCGCCATGGGTCGCCGCGTCGCCCTCTGGCCGGGGCGGGTGAGCGGCCGGTGAGCGGCGGGCTGCTGGTCGCCGGCACCACCTCCGACGCCGGCAAGAGCGTGCTCACCGCCGGCATCTGCCGGTGGCTGCACCGCCGGGGCGTCAAGGTGGCGCCCTTCAAGGCCCAGAACATGTCCAACAACTCGGCCGTGGTCGTCGGGGCGGACGGCCGGGGCGGCGAGATCGGCCGGGCCCAGGCGATGCAGGCGGCGGCCTGCGGGCTCGCCCCCGACCTGCGGTTCAACCCGGTGCTGCTCAAGCCGGGCAGCGACCTGGCCAGCCAGGTGGTGCTGCTCGGCGAGGCGGTCGACACGGTCACCGCCGGCAACTTCCGCCAACTGCGGCCCCGCCTCGCCGAGACGGCGTACGCGGCGCTCGCCGAGTTGCGGGAGGCGTACGACGTGGTGATCTGCGAGGGCGCGGGCAGTCCGGCGGAGATCAACCTGCGGGCCGGCGACTACGTCAACATGGGCCTGGCCCGGCACGCCAACCTGCCCACGATCGTGGTCGGCGACATCGACCGGGGCGGGGTGTTCGCCTCGATGTTCGGCACCGTCGCCCTGCTGGACCCGGCGGACCAGGCGCTGATCGCCGGATTCGTCATCAACAAGTTCCGGGGCGACCTCGGCCTGCTCCAACCGGGGCTGGACATGCTGCACCGGGTCACCGGGCGGCCGACGTACGGGGTGCTGCCCTGGGCGCTCGACCTCTGGCTCGACGCCGAGGACTCGCTCGCCTACGGGCGGGTGCTCGGCCGGCCGGCCGCCCCGCGCGGCACCGACTGGCTGGACGTGGCCGTGGTCCGGCTGCCCCGGATCAGCAACGCCACCGATGTCGAGGCGCTCGCCACCGAGCCCGGCGTACGGGTGCGGCTGACCGTCGAGCCGGCGGAACTCGCCGCCGCCGACCTGGTCGTCCTGCCCGGCTCGAAGTCGACCGTGGCGGACCTGGCCTGGCTGCGGGAGACCGGGCTCGCCGACGCCGTGCTGGCGCACGCGGCGGCGGGGAAGCCGCTGCTCGGTATCTGCGGCGGCTTCCAGATGCTGGGCCGGGCCATCCACGACCCGGTGGAGAGCCGGCAGGGGAGCGTCCCCGGTCTGGGCCTGCTGCCGATCGAGGTCACCTTCGACCCGCGCAAGACCGTCCGGCAGTCGGTCGGTACCGCCGGCGGCGACGTCCCGGTCCGCGGCTACGAGATCCACCACGGCTACGTCTCGCACGCCGAGCCCGCGCTGACCCCGCTGCTGACCTGCGCCGACGGCAGTGGCGAGGGTGCGGTCGTGGGCGCGGTCCACGGCACCCACTGGCACGGGGCCTTCGAGTCCGACGGGTTCCGCCGGCGCTTCCTGGCGGAGGTGGCCCGGCTGGCCGGCCGGTCCGGGTTCCGGGTCGCGCCGGACACGTCGTTCGCCGCCGCCCGCGAGCGCTCCCTGGACCTGCTCGGCGATCTGGTCGAGGAGCACCTGGACACCGACGCCCTCTGGCGCCTGGTCGAGACCGGTCCGCCGGCCGGCCTTCCCTTCATCCCGCCCGGGCGCCGTCCAGCCCCTGCCGAGCCCTCATCGGACCACCGCCGGTGGCGCCGGAGCGCGCGACGCGGGG
>NZ_JBPQTP010000075.1:0-33412 GCF_051386395.1 Micromonospora sp. URMC 106 | reverse complement strand
GTTGGGGTGAGGGCCGGGGGGTTGGGGGGTGGGGGCCGGTCAGGGTTCGGCGTCGATGATCTTGTACGGCCGCTCCTCGGCGGTCAGGCTCATCGGCGGGGTCTCGTCCCGGTGTCTCGGCTGGAACCGGTTCGCCAGCCGGTGCTGCTCCTTCGGCGGCCGGTCGTTGGCCAGCAACACCGCCAGCCACGGGATGAGCACCATGCCGAGGGCCACCAACGGCAGCCAGAGCCAGAGCAGCGGGGCCTGCACGCCCACCAGGACGGCGCCGACGATCACGCAGGCCACCCGGATGCCCATCATCAGCACGTAGCGCTTCTGACGGCTGGTGAGCTGGTCGTCCTGGCTGCGCGAGGCGTCGGTGATCAGGATCGGCTGGTACGCCTGACGCTTCACCACGGACCTCCTCGAGGGGGTTACCCCTCATCCTGTCACCTCCGGAGCGTGATCAGCGAAAATCGCTCCGGTCGGCTGCGTGTTACATCCGTGGTACGCTCCCGCCGTGGGCAGCAGGTTCAGCTTCACCGACGAGGCGTTGGCCAACCTGAGGGTCTACGACGTCACGCCCGGGGAAGTCTGGGAGGCGCTGCACAGCACCCGCCGGGTGATCCGTCACCTGGGCGACGACGTGATGGTCGTCTACGCCGCCGCCCGCCGGGGGCGCCGGCTGGCCGTGCTGCTCGCCGAGGCCGACGGCACCGACAACGACTGGGACATCCTCTCCGCCCGCGAGCTGAGCGACGCCGAGGCGAAGCGCTACGACGAGGCCGTGCGGAGATCTCGCCGATGAGGAGGCGGTGACGATGAACCGTAACGACGCGACCAAGCAGTTCCACAGCGGCGGCGACCGGCTCGCGGAGCTGATCGACGAGAGCCAGCCGGTGGAGCTGCCCACCCCCGACACCGACACGCCCATGGTCAGCCGCTCGGTGCGCCTGCCGCTGGAGACGTACGAGCGGGTCCGCGCGGCCGCCGACGCGCGCGGCATCGGGGTCACCACGCTGATGCGGCAGTGGATCGAGGCCGGCCTGGCCGACCTGGACGACTCGGCGACGGTCTCCCTCGCCGACGTGCGGCGGGCACTGGCCGCCCTGTCCCGGCCGACGGCCGCCTGACGACACCGCGGGTCGGAGCCCACCACGGCCGCCGCCCGACGGCACCGCGGGTCGAGACCCACCCGAGCACCGCCTGACGGCTTCCCGCGTCGGACCCCACCGCAGCCGCCGCCTGGCCCCCGACGCTCAGGGGGCCGGGTGGAAGTCCCCTCCTCCGCCCCCGGCCTCGCCGTGCAGGAGCGGCGAGGCGGGCATCTCCGGCGCACGATCGCGGCTGCGCCACGCGTCGGCGAGCGCGACCCCGGCCAGCACCACGGCGACCACCGCCTGCGCCGCCATCGGCGAGCCCAGGACGAGCGCCGGCGCCAGCAGGAGCAGCGCCAGCAGGCCGCCCGAGCGGGACCAGGACACCCGGCCGAAGATCTCGTACTCGAAGCGCGCCCGGCCGAGAAGGAAGATCGCCGGGCCGCCGACGACGAAGACCAGCCAGGCCGGGTCGATCCGACCGTACGGGTGCGCGATCACCAGTTCGTAGCCGACGGCGGTGCTCAGCACGCCGACGACGATGACCAGATGGGTGGCGGCGACGGAGGCGCCGACCCGCCCTGGCGACCGGGCCACCCGCAGCGCCTCGGCGAGCAGGTGCCCCGCCCGGTGGAAGTAGATCCGCCACAGCAGCGCCGTGGTGAGGAACGCGATGGTGAAGGCGCCGGCCCGGTCGGCGGTGAAGACCATGCCGCTGTACGTCAGCCCGATCACCAGGATGCTCTCCCCCAGCGAGATGAGGAAGATCTGCTGGTAGCGGTCGGCCAGATGCTCGCCGGCGATCAGCCAGCCGGACGCGCGAGCCGGCCCCAGTCGGGGCAACGGCCAGCCGAGCACGAGGCCGGTGCCGTCGACGGCCAGCGCGAGCACCCACAGCGGCAGGCGCAACTGCTCCGGCGCGAACACCCCGGCCAGCCAGGGCACGGCGCCCACGGCCGCCCAGGCGGCGAGCCGCAGCGGTACCGTGCGGCGCGGGTGACGACGCAGCGCCACGGCGACGACCGACGGCCGGCCGATCATCACCGCCAGGTACGCGAGCACGAACGGCAGGGCCCGCTCCTCGAACGCCCCGGGCAGCGCCACCGCCATCACCATGGCGCCGAACATCGACCCCACCACGACGAACTGGATCACCGACCGCTCCGGCTCGTACCGGCTGGTGACCCAGACGGTGATCGTCCAGAGCAGCCAGAGGGCGAGGAAGAGCACGCCGGTGCGCACGATCTCGGCGGCCAGCCCGGCGGCGGAGTCCCCCGCGCCGTCGACCAGGCGCAGCGAGACCCGGGTCAGCGCGAAGACGAAGACCAGGTCGAAGAAGAGCTCCAGGAAGGTGGCCCGGGTCGAGCTGACCTCCGGACGCAGCAGCTGCCCGCCGCGTTGGTCCGTCATCGGCTGCCTGTAGTCGCCATCCTGGCTACAACGACCGGCGCCACGGTCGGTTGCGTCAGCCCCCGCCGGCCTTCGCCGCCGCCTTCATCTGCTGCTTGTACTCGCGTACCCGGCGCAGCGAGTCCGCGTCGACGACGTCCGCCACCGACCGGTGGGCGTCCACGTCGCCGTACCCGCCGGCGGCCTCTCGCCAGCCCTCCGGCGTGACCCCGAACCGCTTGCCGAGCAGGGCGACGAAGATCTGCGCCTTCTGCCGGCCGAAGCCGGGCAGGTCGGCGACGCGGCGGAGCAGCTCCCGGCCGTCGGCGACGCCGGACCAGAGCCCGGCTGCGTCGCCGTCGTAGCGCTCCACGAGGACCCGGCACACCTCCTGCACCCGGGCCGCCATCGCCTTCGGGAACCGGTGCAGCGCCGGCGGCCGGGCGAACAGCGCCACCAGGGCCTCGGGGTCGTGGTCGGCCAGTTCCCGGGCGTCCAGGTCGTGCCCGAGCCGCTGCGCCAGCACGTACGGCGACGAGAACGCCTTCTCCATCGGCACCTGCTGGTCGAGCACCATCCCCAGCAGCAGGGCCAACGGATCCCGGTTGAGCAGGTCGTTGGCCTCGGGTTCGATCGGCAGGGAGAGCGTCATGGGTCCATCCTGCCGTCGGCCGTACGGCTCCGGCGGCAACGCGCCGCAGGTCCCGACGCGTGGTCACGGAGCAGCGGGTGATGACGCGTAACCCCGCGCCGCCGGTGGACCGGCGCCGGCCCCCCTCGCCGGGCCGGCGTGTCCTTGGCGGCGTGGGCGCTCGGCGTGCCGGGCTGGCGACCCTACGCGGGTGGCCGCCGGGTGCCGGGCCGGACGAGCCCGAGGTCGTAGGCGAGGATCGTCGCCTGCACCCGGTCCCGCGCGCCCAGCTTGCCCAGCAGGGCGTTGACGTGCGCCTTCACCGTGCCGGTCGCTACTCCCAACTGCGCGCCGATCTCCGCGTTCGTCAGCCCGGTCGCCAGCCGGACGAGGACCTCGCGCTCCCGTGCGGTCAGCGCGGCCAGCTCGACCGGCTCCGCCGGCGGGGTGAGAGCCCCGGTGGCGAAGGCGTCGATCAGCCGGCGGGTGACGGTGGGGGCGAGCAGCCCGTCGCCGGCGGCCACCACCCGGATCGCGTGCAGCAGATCGGCCGGCTCGGCGTCCTTGAGCAGAAAGCCCGAGGCGCCCACCCGCAGCGCCTCGAACACATGGGCGTCCAGGTCGAAGGTGGTCAGCACCAGCACGCGGGGGCCGGCCGGGTCGGCGGTCAGCCGGGCGGTGGCGGTGAGGCCGTCCATCCCCGGCATCCGGATGTCCATCAACACCACGTCCGGTCGGCTCCGGTCGGCCTGGTCGAGCGCGTCGGCGCCGTCGGCGGCCTCCCCGACCACCGTCAGGTCCGGTTCGGCGTCGACGATCGCCGCGAACCCGGCCCGGACGACCGGCTGGTCGTCCACCACCAGCACCCTGATCATCGCGCCCCCTCCGGCACCCGTTCCCGCCGCTGCCCGGGCCGGGCGGCGGAAGCCACGGGGACCGGCGGCAGCGGCAGCCGCGCCCGCAGCTCGCCGCGGCGCAGCGCGAGCCGGCCGCCGAGCGCGTCGACCCGGGCCCGCAGTCCGGCGACGACCAGCGGGTCCGCCGCGGTGGGCAGGCCCGTGACCGACACCCGCAGCTCACCGCCCGCCAGCCGCAGCACCACCCGGGCCGGCCCGACGCCCGCGTCCAACGCGGCCTCCACCAGCCGGTACGCCGACACGTCCACGTCGGTCGGCAGGGCCGGCACGGTCGCCGGCGCGTCCAGCACGACGTCGCGACCGTCCGCCTGCCGCGTCGCGCAGAGCCCGCCCACGTCGGCGAGGGTCGGTTGCGGACCGTGCGGCGTCGGCCGCTCGTCGGCACGCAGATCGTCCAGCAGGCCGCGCATCGCGGCCAGCGTGGCCCGTGCCTCGACCAGGATCTCGGCGAGCCGGCCCTCATCGGCGACGACCACCAGGCGACCCGCCCGGTCCAGCACCGCCGAACGCAGTCCGGCGCCGACCCGCTCCCGCTCGGCCCGCGCGGCCGCCACGGCCCGGGCGGCCGCCGCGGCGAGCGCGTCGTCCTCCCGGCTGAGCACCCGCCGCCGCCGGCTCCGGACCAGCGCTCCACCGCCCCAGGTGAGCAGCATCGGCGCCAGCAGCAGCCCGGCGACGAAGACGGTCATGAAGACGGTGACGGGAACGTGCACGGGCTCCCCCGCGATCGAACCATCCGCCGCCGCCGTACCGACCAGGCCCACGGCGAGCACCGTGGCCGCCACCGGCGCGGCCAGCCACGTGGGGCCGGCCCGTCGGGCGTACGCGGCCACGGCCCAGACGGCGGCCACATCGGCGAAGCCGGCGGTCAGCAGCACGAACTCCGCGCCCCGGGGCAGCCCGACCAGCAGTGCGGTGACCGGCCAGAGCAGCGCGGTCCCGGCGACGCCCGCGAAGGCGACCCACGGTCGGCGGCACCGCCACCCGAGCGGCGCGGCGTGCGCCACGGAAAGCAGCAGGAACTGGAGCAGGACGATGGGGTCGCGCAGCCCCGCCAGTTCGGCGTCGGCCTCCACCGAGACGAGGGCCATGGCCACCGGAAGCACGAGCGCGTTGCCGACCAGCGCGGCGGTCACCAGGGACCGGCCGTTCTCCGACCGGACCGGCGACGGCAGGCTGCCGGTGTCCGCCCCGACCGGCAGCCGCGCCTCGACCCGCCAGCCGTCGCCGTCCGGGCCGGCTCGCAGGGTGCCGCCCAGGGCGGCGACGCGCTCCCGCAGGCCGCTGATCCCCCGCCCGGCGCCGAGTGTGAAGGGGGCCGTCGGCCCCGGCACGCCGGTGTCGGCGACCGTGACGGTGACGGTCACGGCATCGACCGCGACCCGGACCGAGGCGTCAGCTCCGGCGGCGTGCCGCACCACGTTGGTCAGGGACTCCCGGACGACGGCGTGGACGACCTCGGCCAGAGCGGCCGGCGGTTCCGGACCGGCCCGGTCCAGGCGCACCGGCTGGCCGAGCCGGTGGAAGCCGGCGACCAGGTCGTCGAGCCGCCGCCGCAGCGGCCGGTGCGCCTCGGTGTCGTCGCTCATCACCGCGACCAGGCGGCGCAGCGCGACCAGGGTCTCCCGCCCCGTACGCGCCGCGAACTCCACCGCCTCCGCGGCCAGCTCCGGACGCCGGGCCGCGAGGCGCTCGGCCGCTCCCACCGTCACCACGATGGAGGTAAGGTGGTGGGCGCTGACGTCGTGCAGCTCCCGGGCGAGCCGATGGCGTTCGGTCTCCGCCGCCTGACGGGCCTCCGCCTCGACGGCGACGAGCCGGCCGGCCACCGCCGCCCGGCCGGTCACCCAGTGCCGGCGGCTGCGCCCGAGCCCCGCGGCCAGCAGGTAGCCGAGCACGGCGACGACGACCTCCCCCAGGTAGGCCGCGGCGGTGTCGAAGCGGGGCAGGTTGACCGACGCCACCCACAGGGCGCTGGCGGCCAACGCCACCCGCACGGCCCGGCCGGGCGCCCGGACGGCCACGGACCAGATGGCGACCAACTCGGCGAGGCTGAGCACCAGCAGGTCGTCGGGAGAGGCGCCCAGCCGTCCGAGGGTCTGCGCGGCCAGGACCACGCCCAGCGCCGGGAGCGGCCGGCGCTGCCGCCAGCCCAGCGCCAGGAGGGTGATCACGGCGGCGACCAGACCCGTCGAGAGCGCGGTCACGTCCGGTGCGTCACCCCGCAGCAGCGGCAGGCCGGGCCAGAGCAGGAGCTGGGCGCCGACCAGCGCCGACGGCAGCAGCCAGGTCCGCAGGAAAGTCATGATGAAAGCAACCCTACGTAGGCCCGCCAACCGGTCACGTCGCCCGCTGGCACGAGGTGGCCTATACCCCAGGGTGGGTGCGATTTCGGTCCGCACGTCGACCCGTCGGCCCGTCGGCGGCGGCAGGCTTGCCCCATGATCAGTACTACTCCACCGGGTGCCCCGTACCACCGACTGGCCCGGACCGGCCGGCAGCGGTGGTGGCGGCCGGTCGTCGGCGTCCTCGCCCTGCTCGGCGGGGCACTGCTCGTCGGCTGCGCACTCTTCGGCGTCGCCGCCGTCGTGGCCGGGATCACCGATACGCCGACGGACGCCGACGGGCTGCCCGTCTTCGGTCCCGTCGTGGACACCGCCCTGCTGGTGCTGTCGGTGGCGGTGGCCCTGCCGCTGACGATGGCCGTCACCCGCTGGGTGGAACGCCGGCCGGCCGGCGGCCTCTCCTCCGTGCTCGGCCGGGTGCGGTGGCGCTGGCTGGGCACCTGCCTGCTGACGGCAGCCCCGGCGATCACGGTCATGCTGGTCGGCACCCAGCTGATCCTGCTGGCCACCGGGGACGAGATGACCCTCGTCGGCCCGCTCGACGCCTGGGTCGGCTGGCCCGCCTTCGCCGCCGGCCTGCTGATGATCGTCGCGCTGGTCCCGTTCCAGGCCGCCGCCGAGGAGTACCTGTTCCGCGGTTGGCTGCTCCAGGCCTTCGGGACCTGGCTGCGCTCGCCCTGGCCGGGGATGGTCGTGCAGGCGGTGCTCTTCGCCGCGGCACACGGCTGGGGCACCGCCTGGGGCTTCGCCGACCTGGTCGTGATGGGCCTGCTCTGCGGGTGGCTCGCGGTGCGCACCGGCGGCCTGGAGGCCGCCGTCGCGTTGCACGTGGTCAACAACGTGAGCGCGTTCGGGCTGGCCGCGGCGTTCGGCGGGCTGACCGTGGACGAGACGATGGCCGACGCGCCATGGCAGCTGGTGCTGGTCGACGTGCTCGTGCTGCTGGCGTACACCTGGCTGGTGGCGCGGGCCGCCGACCGGCGCGCGCTGGCGACGGTGGCGCCCGGCGCCGGATCCCCCGACCGTCCGGGCAGCGGATCGCCGGGCCGACCGGGCGACGGATCTCCGGGCGGTCCGAGCGGCGAACCGGGGGCCGACGGCGGACCGGCGCATCCGGGCGGGCGGTCCGCGTGCCCGGTGGGGGTCGGTTGACGGCGGCCGGCCGGCGGGCCGGCGCCGGGGCGGCGTCGGTCACGCCACGGGTGAGGACGTGGCCGCCCGGGTGACCGGACGCCGGGGACGGCGGCCCGCCGATCTCCCGGGTGGTCGAACCCCGGCGCGCGGCGGCAGGCAGGATGGCGACGTGGACGGACACGACATGTTGCTCTCCCCCGCCGGGGTCGAGGCGCTGCGGACCGCGCTGACCCGGGCCGGTTACACCTCGAACGGGATCGCCGCCCGGCTCGGCCCGCAGGCCACCGGAGGGGTGGCCCGCAACGACTTCCGGGCCGCGCTGCGCGCCACCGAGGACCGCGACCCGCTCGGCACGCTGATCCGGGTGTTCATCTGCGAGCAGACCGAGCCGGAGGCCGCCGTGGCCGCCGCGCTGGCGCCGCTGTCGCTGGCGGAGGCGCTCGCCGGGGGCCTGGTCGAGCGGCACGGCGACGGGCTGCGGATGGGGCTGGACCTGGAGCCGTACGGGGACGACTGGTGGGTGCTCGCCGACGTGCCGGCGAGCGCCCGGCCGGGCCGCCCGCTGCACGCCGAGCACGTGCTCGGCATCGGCGGGGCGACCCAGACGCTGATCGGCGCGACCGTCCGCCGGCCCGTGGAGACCGCACTGGACCTGGGGACCGGCTCCGGCGTGCAGGCGCTGCACCTGGCCACCCACGCCCGGCGGGTCACCGCCACCGACGTCTCCGAGCGGGCGCTGCGCTTCGCCGCCACCACCGCCGCGCTCAACGGCCAGGACTGGGAGCTGCTCCGCGGCGACATGGTCGCCCCCGTCGCCGGACGCCGCTTCGACCTGGTGGTGAGCAACCCGCCGTTCGTGGTCGGGCCGGGCACCACCACGCACGTCTACCGCGACTCCGGCCGGGTCGGCGACGCGATCGGCGCGGAGCTGGCCGCCGCCGCGCCCGGCCTGCTCACCGAGGGCGGCACCATGCAGTACCTGGCCAACTGGGTGCACGTCGCGGGCGAGGACTGGACCGAGCGGGTGACCGGCTGGTTCGCCGGCACCGGGTTGGACGCCTGGGTCATCCAGCGGGAGGTGGCCGACCCGATGGCGTACGTCAACCTGTGGCTCACCGACGTCGGCGAGGCCGCCGACCCGCGCCGGATGGCCGACTGGCTGGACTGGTTCGACGCGCACAAGGTGGAGTCGATCGGTTTCGGCATCGTCTCGCTGCGCCGCTCGGGCCACGACGACCCGGTGGTCCGGGTGGAGGAGTTGCGCCAGCGGGTGCAGACCCCGCTCGGCGACCGGATCGGCGCCTGGTTCGACCGCCAGGACTGGCTCCGCGCCCGCGACACCGACGGCCTGCTCGCCGCGCGCTACCGGGCCGCCGACGGCCTCCAGCTCCGGCAGGAGGCCACGATGGGCGACGAGGGCTGGGCGGTGGACCGACAGGTGCTCGCCATGCCCCACGGGCTGCGCTGGACCGAGGAGATCGATCCCCTGGTGCTGGCCCTGGTCGGCGGGGCCGACGGGCGGCTGCCGCTGCGCGACCAGCTCGCCCTGCTCGCCGCCGCGCACGACGTCGCTGCCGAGGAGTTGGCCGAGGCCGCCGGCCCGATCGTGGCGCACCTCGTCGAGCGCGGCTTCATCGAGCCGGTGACCGGCTGATGCGGGCCGTGGTGCAGACCGTCGGGCGGGCCGCCGTGACGGTCGACGGCGAGGTGGTCGGCGCGATCGACGACGGGCTGCTCGTGCTGCTCGGGGTCACCCACACCGACACCGTCGAGACCGCCGGCACGATGGCCCGCAAGGTGCACGAGCTGCGCATCCTCGACGAGGAACGCTCCGCCGCAGACACCGGCGCGCCGATCCTGGTGGTCAGCCAGTTCACCCTCTACGGCGACGCCCGCAAGGGCCGCCGTCCGAGTTGGACCGCGGCGGCCCCGGCCGAGGTGGCGGAACCCCTGGTGACGGCGGTGGTGGAGGCGCTGCGCGCGCGGGGCGCCACGGTGCAGACCGGGCGCTTCCGCGCCCACATGCTGGTGGAGAGCGTCAACGTCGGTCCACGTACGGTGCTGCTCGAACTCTGACCGGCGCCACCGGAGCCGGGCCTCGCCGCGATCCAGACGCCGGCGACGGCGGCCGGCCCGGCCCCGGCGGCCGCCCGGGACGCCCGCACGGTCACCCTCGTCAGCGGCGACGTGGCGGGCGTTGTCGGGCGGGCGCGCCGGACGGGCGGGGGCGCCGGGTCAGGAGAAGAGGCCGCGGCGCTGGAGCGACTGGCGGATCCAGCCGTCGAGCTGGGCCGTCCAGTCGGTGCGCTCGGCGGTGGCGTGGTCCATGGTGAAGCGGCCGAACGCGTCCCGCCCCTCGGTGAAGAGGCCGCCGCGCTTGTCCAGCTCCAGCACCACCTGGACCTGCTGCGGGTCGGTGACGAGGGTGAGCTCGAGCTGGTTGATCGCGCCCGCGTACTGCGGGGCGGGGTAGAACTCGATCTCCTGGTAGAACGGCAGGCTCTGCCGCACGCCGTAGATGTGGCCGCGCTCCACGTCCGCCCGGGCGAACCGGAAGCCGAGCCGCAGGAACGCCTCCAGGATCCGCTGCTGGGACGGCAGCGGATGGACCGCCACCGCGTCCAGGTCGCCCTTGTCGACCGAGCGGGCCACCTCCAGCTCCGTACGCAGCCCCATCGTCATCCCGTGCAGGTGCTGCCCGTACAGCTCGGTGAGCGGCGTCTCCCACGGCACGGCGAAGCGGAACGGGATGTCGTGGCGCTGGCCCGGCTCCAGCCGGAAGGCGCCGGTCGCCGCCTGGCGGTGGAACTCCTGCGTGGTCTCGTAGTCGTTGTCGCCGCTCTCGACCTCGACGCGGGTGACCAGGCCCAGCGCCACGTAGGAGACGTCGACGGGATGGTCGCCGCCGGCCACGTGGACGACGCCCTCCAACTGCCCGCCCGGGCGGCAGTTCGGGTTCGCCAGCACGGTTTCCACCGACGGGCCACCCACGCCCATCGCCTGCATGAGCCGCTTGAAGACCACGACACCCTCCAAAACCTGTTCCGGTGCGCCGACATCGCCGGCGGCGCCGGCCCCGCTGGCCGACCGCTGGCACGGTAACGGCATCCGGCAAGGAACGCTCGGCGACGACACGCCCACGCTGAGCGGCCCCCCGACCGGATTCGTGTCGGGTCCCCGATCGCCTCACTCCCGTTTCACGCCCCGCCCGCCAAGCTGTGTGTCACACCGGCACCACTGGGCCGGAACGACGGCACAGACGTGGACACGGGGAGAACAGAGATGGCCCTGCAGATGATGGAGCACCGGATGCGCCCGGCCGGCACCACCGAGGCCGACCACGCCACCGACACCCTGACCGACCTGGACGCCACCGACGAGCGCGGCGTCTCCACGGACCTGGTCCGGGCATACCTGAACGGGATCGGGCGGACGAAGCTGCTGACCGCCGCGCAGGAGGTCGACCTGGCCAAGCGGATCGAGGCCGGGCTGTTCGCCGAGGAGAAGCTGGCGACCTGCACCCCGGTCTCCGCGGAGCTGCGGGCCGACCTGGAGCTGATCGCGGCGCAGGGCCGGGCGGCGAAGGACCACCTGCTGGAGGCGAACCTGCGGCTCGTGGTCAGCATCGCCAAGCGCTACACCGGCCGCGGCATGGCCTTCCTCGACCTCATCCAGGAGGGCAACCTCGGCCTGATCCGCGCGGTCGAGAAGTTCGACTACGCCAAGGGTTACAAGTTCTCCACCTACGCCACCTGGTGGATCCGGCAGGCGATCACCCGCGCGATGGCCGACCAGGCCCGCACCATCCGCATCCCGGTGCACATGGTCGAGCAGGTCAACCGCATGGTCCGGGCCCGCCGCGAGCTCTCCGTCTCGCTGGGCCGCGAGCCCACCGTCGCCGAGGTGGCCCGGGCCATGGACATCCCGGAGTTCCAGGTGATCGAGCTGATCTCCTACGACCGGGAGCCGGTGAGCCTGGACCAGGCCGTCGGCGAGGACGGCGAGAGCGCGCTCGGCGACTTCGTCGCCGCGGTGGACCCGAGCGCCGAGCCGGGCGACGCCGCCGCGCAGGGCGAGCTGCGCAACGAGGTGAGCATCGTGCTGGCCACCCTGTCCCAGCGGGAGCAGGCGGTGATCCGGCTCCGGTTCGGCCTCGACGACGGCCGGCAGCGCACCCTCGACGAGGTCGGGCGGGAGTTCGGCCTGTCCCGGGAGCGGATCCGGCAGATCGAGAAGGTGACCCTGCTGAAGCTGCGCGCCCCGGAGCGGGCGCAGCGCCTGGAGGCGTACGCCTGCTGACCCTCCCGAGCCACGTGGGGCCCCGGCGGTTCGCCGGGGCCCCGCGTGCGTCCGGGCCAGGGTCCTTGACGCGGGTCGCCGGACAGGCTACCCACAGGTGTGAACTGGACCCTGGAAGTGGTGGTCGTACCGGTCTCCGACGTGGACCGGGCCAAGACGTTCTATGCCGACCAGCTCGGCTTCGCCGTGGACCACGACACGGTGATCAGCGACGACGCGCGGATCGTGCAGCTCACCCCGCCCGGCTCGGGCTGCTCGATCGTGATCGGCAAGGGGGTGCTGCCGGACATGCCGCCCGGCTCGCTCAAGGGCCTCCAACTGGTCGTGCCGGACCTGCGCCGGGCCCGGGCCGAGCTGGTCGGGCGCGGGGTGGCGGTGAGCGAGATCCAGGTGGTGGGCGAGAACCCGCGTCCGGTGCCGGACCCGCTGGACAATGTCGGCTTCGTCTTCTTCACCGACCCGGACGGCAACGCCTGGGGCGTGCAGCAGATCTCCGACCGGGCCTGACGCCCTACAACCGGCGGGGGCCGGTGTCCGGGCGGGCGACGGCGGAGCCCACCCGGACGGTGGCGTGCAGCACGGAGATGCCGTCCGGGCGGGCGAGCACCGGGTTGAGGGTGAGCGCGCGGACGCGGGGCTGCTCGTCGGCGAGCCGGCCGACCCGCAGCAGCAGGTCGGCCAGGGCCGCCCGGTCCACCGGGGCCGCGCCCCGGTGCCCGCGCAGCAGCGGCGCCGCCCGGGGCTCGTCGACCAGCTCGGCCGCGTCCAGGTCGGTCAGCGGCACGGCCCGCCAGGCCCGGTCGCCGAGCAGTTCGGTGGCGACGCCGCCGAGCCCGAAACCGACCACCGGGCCGAACGCCGGATCCTCCACCAGCTCGACCACGCAGGCCACGCCGGGCGGGACCATGGGCTGCACCAGCACGTCCGCCCCGAAGGCCGCCGCCATCTCCGCGTACGCGCGGCGGACCGTGGCCGCGTCGGGCAGGTCCAGCCGGACCGCGCCGAGGTCGAGCCGGTGCCGCAGACCGGGGGCGGCGGCCTTCAGTGCCACCGGGAACCCCAGCCGGGTCGCCGCGTCGGCGGCCTCCCCGGCGGAGCGCGCCGGCACCGACTCGACCACGTCGATGCCGTACGCGGCCAGCAGCCCCGTCGCGTCGAGGGCCTCGGGACGCAGGGCCGCGTGCGCCGCCTCCCGGTCGACCCGCGGCAGCTCCGGCAGCACGCCGGCCGGCCGGCGCAGCCAGTCGGCGTACGTGGCGACCCGGGCGAGGGCGCGGACGGCCTCCTCCACGCTCGGGTACGCGGGCACCCCGGCCGGCGCCCGGCCGACCAGGAACGTCGCCACGGTCGGCTTGCCGGCGGCGAGCGCGGCCGGCAGGGCGGCGGTGAAGTCCGCCTCGGTGTCGGTGAGCTGGCCGGGCAGCGGCGGGGCGAAGACGACCACCAGCGCGTCCACGCCCTCGTCGGCGGCGGTGTCGGCGAGCGCGGCGGCGAACTCGGCCGCACCGGCGCGCGGCCCGACGTCGCGCGGGTAGCCGCGCGCCACCGTGAGCCCCTGCGCGGCGCAGGCGGTGGCCGCGAGCCCGGTCAGCGCCGAGGAGTTGCCGACCACGCCGACCCGCGGCCCGGCGGGCAGCGGCTGGTGGGCCAGCAGCACCCCCACGTCGAGCAACTCGGCGACCGTGTCCACCCGGATCACCCCGGAGTGGGCGAACAGGGCGCCGACGGCCACCTCGTCCGGCCCGGCGGAGTCGCCCACCCCGGGCGGGCGGGCCGGCGAGGCGAGCGCCACGACCGGCTTGTCCCGGCCGATCCGGCGGGCCAGCCGGGCGAACTTGCGCGGGTTGCCGAACGTCTCCAGGTACAACATGATCACGTCGGTGCCGGGGTCGTCCTGCCAGTACTGGAGCAGGTCGTTGCCCGAGACGTCGGCCCGGTTGCCGGCCGAGACGAAGCTGGACAGACCCAGCCCGCGTCGGTCCGCCTCGGCCAGCAGCGCCACCCCGAACGCGCCGGACTGGCTGAAGATGCCCACCCGGCCGGGCACCGGCAGCCGCGGGGCCAGGGTCGCGTTGAGGCGTACGGTCGGGTCGGTGTTGGCCACCCCCAGGCAGTTCGGGCCGACCACGCGCATGCCCGCCGCGTGCGCCGCGCGGACCAGCGCGCGCTGCGCGGCCGCGCCGTCCGGACCGGCCTCGGCGAAGCCCGCGGAGATGACCACCAGGCCGTGCGCGCCCGCGGCGGCCGCGTCCTCGACCACCTCCCGCGCCGCCTCCGGCGGCACCGCCACCACCGCCAGGTCGACCGGCACGCCCGCGACGGCCGCCGACGGGTACGCGGGCAGCCCGGCGACCGTCGCGGCGCTCGGGTGCACCGGCACCACCGACCCGGTGTAGCCGCCGTCGCGCAGGTGCCCGAGCACCGCCGCGCCGACGCCCTGCCCGGTGGCGCTGGCCCCGTAGACGGCGACGCCGCGCGGGGCGAGCAGCCGGGCGATGGAGCGGGCCTCGGTGCGGTGCTCGCGGCCGCGCTGCACCTCCAGGGTGGCGTCGGTGGGCGCGATCGGGAAGGTCAGGTGCACCACGCCGTCGGCGAACTGGCGCTGGACCTGGTAGCCGAAGTCGGAGAAGACGCGCAGCATCGCGCCGTTGGCCGGCAGGACCTCGGCCACGAAGGTCGCGATACCGCTGCGGCCCGCCGCGTCGGCCAGGTGCTCCAGCAGCACCGAGCCGATGCCCCGGCCCTGGTAGGCGTCCTCGACCACGAACGCCACCTCCGCGTCGGGCGCCTCGGGGCCGAGCCGCTCGTAGCGGCCGACGGCGACGATCCGGTCGCCGACCAGCACCACGAACGCCTCCCGGTCGCGGTGGTCGACGTTGACGAAGCGGTGCAGGTCCCGCTCGGGGATGCGCGGGTACGGCGAGAAGTACCGCAGGTAGCGGGTGCGCTCGGAGAACCGGGAGTGCATCGCCACGATGCCCGGCCCGTCCGACGGGCGGATCGGTCGCAGCTGGACGGTGCTGCCATCGCTGAGCAGCACGTCCACCGGTTGTTCCACCGTGGTCACCGCGCGGTCTCCCCCCGGCCCCGGCTCAGTCGCGCGGATCGTGCGGGTCGAGCCCGAACAGCGGGAAGGCGGTCTTGCGGGCCGCCGCGATCGCCCGGTCCACCGCGGTCGGCTCGCCGGTCGGCTGCCACGGCTCGTACGACGGGTCGACGTCGTCGGTCATCCGCAGCGGGATCTCCCGGCCCGGCCGGCGCGCGGCGGCCAGCTCGCGCCAGGCGGGCGGGGTCAGCGTCGCCGGCGCGATCGGCTCGCCGGCGGCCACGGCGAGCAGGTGCGTCCAGGCCCGGGGCACCACCTCGACCAGCGCGTACCCGCCGCCGCCGGTGGCCACCCAGCGGCCCTCGCACAGCTCGTCGGCGAGCGCCCGCAGGGCCAGGTAGGTGGCGCGCTGCCCGTCGACGGAGAGGTTGAGATCGGCGAGCGGGTCGAGCCGGTGCCCGTCCGCGCCGCACTGCGTCACCAGCACCTGCGGCCGGAACGCGCGCAGCACCGACGGCACCACCGCGTGGAAGGCGCGCTGCCAGCCGGCGTCGTCCACGCCGGGCGGCAGCGGCAGGTTGACCGCGCTGCCCTGCGCCCGCGGGCCGCCGGTCTCGTCGGGGAAGCCGGTGCCCGGGAAGAGCGCCAGCGGCGTCTCGTGCACGCTGACCGTCAGCACCCGGGGGTCGTCCCAGAAGATCTGCTGCACCCCGTCGCCGTGGTGCACGTCCACGTCCACGTACGCGACCCGCTCGGCGCCCAGGTCGAGCAGGCGGGCGATGGCCACCGCCGGGTCGTTGTAGACGCAGAAGCCGGCGGCCCGGGCGGGCATCGCGTGGTGCAGCCCCCCGGCCACGTTGACGGCCCGCCGGGCCTCGCCCCGCCAGACCGCCTCGGCCGCGGCCACGCTGGCCCCGGCGATCAGCGCACTCGACTCGTGCATCCCGTCGAAGACCGGGTTGTCCGAGGTGCCCAGCCCGAAGCCGGCGAAGAGCGGGTCGCGCGGGGCGGCCCGCACCGCGGCGAGGTAGCGCGGGTCGTGCACCCGGGTCAGCAGCGCGTCGTCGGCCGGCTCCGGCTTGAGCAGCCGTACCCCGGGACGCTCCAGGACGCCGAGCTCGCGGGCCAGCGCGACGGTCAGCTCCACCCGTACCGGATCGAGGGGGTGATCCCCCATGTCGTAGGCGAGCAGCGACTCGTCCCACACCACCACCGTGTCGTCGGACATGGGCTCATCGTCGCACGAGCACCGGCGGCTCCCCCGCGCACGCGCTGCTCAGGCGCGCCCGGTGTCGCCCCGGCGCGCCAGCCGGCTCGGCCACCGGTGCCGCACCAGCGACGCCCAGCCGCCCGGTGCCGCACCGGCGCACGTGCCGCTCAGCCGGCCGGTGTGGCGCCGGTGGCCACCGGGCGGGACGGGTCGGCGACCCAGTTGCTCCACGACCCGACGTAGAGCGCCGCGTCCGGCCGACCCGCCACGTGCAGGGCGAGCACGGCCTGCGCGGCGGTCACCCCCGACCCGCAGTACGCCCCGACCGGGACGCCGTCGGCCACCCCGGCGGCGGCGAACCGCTCGCGCAGCGCGTCGGCCGCCGGGAACCGGCCCTCGACGACGTACTCGCCGGCGGGCAGGTTCACCGCGCCGGGGACGTGCCCGGCGACCGGGTCGATCGGCTCGGTCTCGCCCCGGTAGCGCGGCGCGGCGCGCACGTCCAGCAGGACGCCCTCGTCGGCCGCGGCCAGCCGGGCGGCCTCCCCCGCGTCGAGCACCGGCAGCGCGCCGGGGCGCACCTGGACGTCGCCCGGCGCCGGGGCCGGCTCCGCCGTGCTGGTGGGCAGCCCGGCGGCCAGCCACGCCGGGAAGCCGCCGTGCAGCAGCCGTACCGGCCGGTGGCCCGCCCAGCGCAGGGTCCACCAGGCGCGGGCGGCGGCCATGCCGTCGCCGCCGTCGTACACCACCACGGGATGACCGGCGCGGACGCCGGCGGCCCGCAGCGCGGCCTGGAGCGCGGCGGGGTCGGGCAGCGGATGGCGGCCGGCGTAGCCGGGCGGGCCGCAGAGCGCGGTGTCGAGGTCGACGAAGACCGCGCCGGGCAGGTGACCGGCGGCGTAGTCGTCGCGGCCGGGCGGGCCGGCGAGCCGCCAACGGACGTCGAGCAGCGTGGGCGGGTCGGCGCGGTCGAGCTCGACCGCGAGCCGGTCGGCCTCGACCAGCAGATCCTCGGTTCCGGGCATGGCGTCCAGTCAACACCATCCGGGCACGGACCTCGCGGTTCGGCAAGGGGGCGATCCGGTTGCGCCGAGGTAGCATCGTGGACCGGAGGGCCGCTGACGTGAAGCATGATCTGGTCGACACGACCGAGGGTTTCGGTAACCACCACCACGGTGAGGGGGTCGTGACGCTGTGAAGTCCCACGACCTGGTGGACACGACCGAGATGTACCTCAAGACCATCCTCGAGCTGGAGGAGGAGGGGGTGCCGCCCCTGCGTGCCCGGATCGCCGAGCGGCTGGGGCAGAGCGGGCCCACCGTCAGTCAGACCGTCGCCCGGATGGAGCGCGACGGCCTGCTCACGGTGGAGGGCGACCGGCACCTGGCGCTCACCCCGCACGGCCGCAGCACCGCCGTGTCCGTGATGCGCAAGCACCGGCTCGCCGAGTTGCTGCTGGTCAACGTGATCGGGATGCCCTACGAGGAGGCCCACGAGGAGGCCTGCCGGTGGGAGCACGTGATGAGCGACGCTGTCGAGAAGCGGGTCTACGACCTGCTCAACCGGCCGACCCGCTCGCCCTACGGCAACCCGATTCCCGGGCTGGACGAGCTGGGCATGCCGGAGCCGGAGACCGCCGACGCGATCGAGAGTGAGCGCAACCTGGCCTTCCCCGGCCTCTCCGGGCCGGTGGTCGTCCGGCGCATCTGCGAGAGCGTGCAGACCGACGCGGACGTGCTCCGGCAGTTGCACGCCGCCGGCGTCGACCCCGGCGCGACGGTGATGGTGGCGCAGGAGCGCGACGGGGTGTCGATCGACCGCTCGGGCGACCGCATCCGGCTCCCCCGCGAGGTCGCCTCCCGCGTCTTCGTCGCCGCCCACTGACCCCGGCCCGCTCCCTCTCCCTCTCCCGGCCCTCGGCGCGGCCCGCTCACTCTCCCGCACCCGGCCCTCGGCGCGGCCCAGCGCGGGCTGGTTCCGCCCGGTCCGCGATCTTGCACTTTGCGCCCGGGAATACCCGGCATAAAGGGCAGACCGGGGGCCGAAAGTGCAAGATCGCTGGCAGACTGCGGGGCGCGCCGCGGGGCAGGGCAGACCGCGGGGTTGGGCGGGTCGCGTCAGAGGGCGCGGGTGTCCAGTTGCTTCGCCAGGGTGACGAGCGCGTCCGTGAGCCTGTCCGCGTCGGACTTCGCCGTGTCCGGCGCGGTGGTGTAGCGGAGGGTGGCGAGGCGGCCCTCGGCGGCCAGCCAGCCCACCTCCGCGACCGGGCCGGTGGCGCCCTTGGCCGAGGTGGTCCGCCGGTATGCCTTCTGCCCCAGCCCGGTGACCTTGGTCGCCTTCTCCGGCACCACGTCGGCGGTGAAGGTGGCCGCGTCGATCGACGTCTCGGTGACGGTCAGCGCCAACTCCGGCAGGGTGGCCTGCTCGGCGCGGACCACGCAGGTGTGGCTGTCGCCCGTCGCGCTGGCGGCGGCGACGTCGAAGCGGAACCCCGCGTGCTGCTCGATCACGCCGAAGTCGAGCAGTCGGCACGCACCGCCCGACGACGCGGCGGCCACGTCGATCGTGATCGGCGCGGGCGGCGGCACCGCCACCGGCTCGTCGGCCTCCGCGCCGCAGCCCGTCGCCAGCAGTACGGCCACCCCGGCGCCCACGATCCGCCCCCGCACGATCACTCCTCCGCTGTCCACCCCGACGTGTCCGCCGGACACCGTACGGCCTGCCCCGCCCGCGCGGTAGCCCCGGACCCGGTCGCTGTCAGTCATCGACGTACGGGCAGTGCCGGCAGCCGCGGCCGCAGCAGGTGCCGCGCCGCGCCAGGAAGCCCGCGCTGAGCACGAAGAGACCGGTGGCCGGGTCGAGGTAGCCGGCCTCGCCGGCGGTCAGGGCGGCGGCGTGGGCGGCCAGGATCCGCTCCCGGCCCGGGTGCTCGGGCGACAGCCGGGACGGGTGCGGCTCGGTCAGCGGCCGGTCCGCCAGCGGTCGTCGCTCTCCTCCGCTCACCGGCGCAGTCTAGAGAGCGGTCAGCCGTGCCGGGTCAGGGCGGCGGCGATCTCCTCGCGGCCCGCGCCGGCCGCGAGCAGCAGCCGCAGCAGCACCTTCGCCTTGTACGGGTCGAGCAGCCCCCCGTCGAGCAGGCCCCGGCGTCGCAGGTCGGTCTCCGAGCCGACCGCGCCGTAGGTGTGCCGCAGCACCGAGCCGGCGCCGGTGCGGGAGGTGAGCACCACCGGGATCCGCTCGGCCAGCGCGCCGAGCACCGGGGCCAGCACGGCCGGGACGTGCCCGACGCCGAACGCGGCGACGACGAGCCCGTGATGGGTGTCGGCGACCCGGTCGAGCGGCCCACCGTCGTCGTCGAGCGTCACGGTGTGCAACGCGACCCGGGTGGCGTCGAGCCGCGCCGGGTCGAGCGGTGGCAGCGGCTCCCGCCGGGGCGGCCGGGCCAGCACGCGTACCCGCCCCTCGATCACGTGGCCGACCGGGCCGGCGTTCGGCGAGGCGAACGTGCCGGTGCTGGTGCTGTGCGTCTTGCGTACCCAGCGGGCGGCGTGGATCTCGTCGGCGAACGCGACCAGCACGCCCAGGTCGCGGGCGGCGGGGTCGCCCGCGACCCGGGCCGCGGCCAGCAGGTTCGCCGGGCCGTCCGGGCCGGCCAGGGTCGGGTTGCGCATCGCGCCGGTGAAGACCAGCGGCGCGGCGTGCGGCCACACGAGGTCGGCCAGGAACGCCGACTCCTCCAGCGTGTCCGTCCCCTGGGTGACCACCACGCCGGTCGCGCCGGCGGCCACCGCCCGCGAGGCGGCGTCGACCACGTCGAGCAGTTGGCGGTACGTCAGGTGCGCGCTCGGCACCGCGTGGGTGTCGCGGACGTCCAGCGGCAGGCCCAGCTCGTCCAGGCCGGGCACCGCGGCGGTGAGGTCCGCCCCGGTCAGCCGGGTGACGACCCCGGCCCGGCCGGGGTCCACCCCGCCCATCGCGATGGTGCCGCCGAGGGTGAACAGGGCAATGGACACGCCGGGCCTCCCGTCCGCCGCCACGGAAGGCGGCCCGCAGACCGTACCGCCCGGGTCGGATAACCGGTGGCGCCGGTCCCCGCGCGGCCGGCAGGCTGGCCCGATGGACCACCGTCGCACCTCCCCGCAGCGTGCCCTGCGCTCGTCGGGCGTCGGGGCGTCGCCGCCATCCCGCCGGCGGTCGGCGGCGCGGGCCGGGGACGGGGCGTGACGCAGCAGGCAACCCGGTCCACCGGAACCGGCACGCCGGCGCGGTCCTCGCTGCTGCGCAGCCGGAACTTCGGGCTGCTCCTGGCCGGGCAGACGGTCAGCGAGGTGGGCACCCGGATCTCCGGGGTGGCGGTGCCGCTGCTCGCCGCGGGCACCCTCGACGCCGACGTCTTCCAGGTTTCGCTGCTGACCACGCTCGCCTGGCTGCCGTACCTGCTCTTCTCGCTGCCCGCCGGGATCCTCGCCGACCGGGCCGACCAGCGGCGGCTGATGGTCGCGTGCGACCTGGGCCGGGCCGTGCTGCTGCTGTCGGTGCCGGCGGTCGCCCTGGTCGACCGGCTCACCCTCGGCTTCCTGTACGCGGTGGTCGGGCTCTCCGGCGTGCTCACCGTGCTGTTCACCGTGGCCCACAAGAGCATGCTGCCCCGGCTGGTGCCGCCGGACCGCCTCGTGGACGCCAACGCGAAGCTCACCGTCAGCCAGGACTCCGCCGAACTCGTCGGCCCGACGATCGGCGGAGTCCTGGTGGGGCTGGTCGGCGCGGCGAGGACGTTCGTCGTCACCGGCCTCGCCTTCGCGGTGAGCGGGTTGACCCTGCTGCTGATCCGGGACGCGCCGGCCGAGCCCGCGTCCCGCCGCGACCGGGTGCCGCCGCGGGTCGAGATGACCGAAGGGCTGAGCTTCATCCGGCGCCAACCGATCCTGCGCAGCATCCTCGCCTGCACCACCGTCTCCAACTTCTTCGTGATGGCGTCCAGCGCCATCGAGGTGGTCTTCCTGCTCCAGGAGCTGCACGCCCCGCCGGCGCTGGTCGGGCTGGTCTTCTCGGTGAGCGCCGTGGGCGGCCTCGTGGTCGGCGCGTTCACCGACCGGCTGACCGCGTGGCTCGGCTCGGCCCGGGTGGTCTGGGTGGCGATGGCTGCTCCCGGCCCGCTCTACCTGCTCATGCCCCTGGCGCAGCCGGGCTGGGGGGTGCTGCTCTACGGCGTCGGCCTGGCCGCGTTCTCCGCCAACGCGGTGCTCTACAACGTCGCCACCCTGACGTACCGCCAGCGGATCACGCCGCCCGCACTGCTGGGCCGGGTGAACGCGGCGTTCCTGTGGGTCTGCTTCGGCGTGATCCCGCTCGGCGCGCTCACCGGCGGCACGCTCGCCAGCCAGCTCGGGCTGCGGCCGGCGCTGTGGATCTGCGTCCTGGGCACGTGGAGTGCCGCGCTCTTCGTGGTGTGCTCCCCGCTGCGGCGGATGCGGGACATGCCGGCGACCTGACCGCTCGTGCCGCCGGTCCGCGGAACACGGCCCGGCCGGGTGAGGCTGGCCTCCGCGCGGGCGGAAGCGCGTTGGTTTTCCGATCCGGCCGGCCTATGGTGGCCCCATGTGTTCGTACGGTCAGCAGGAGAGCACCGCCGTCGTGGTGACGGCGGCGCCCGCTGCTGCCCGTCGGTGCGCCCTGTCCGTGACCGTCGCGACCCGGGTGGTGCGATCCGCCGTCGCGCCGTCGCGCCTCGGCTCGGTCGCCTCCGGACTGCCGAGCCCCGTCCCCGCCGGACGTAGCCCTCCGTGGACCGCCTGCAACTGTGCGAACGGCCACCAGGGCGGAGCTTCCCAAGCTTCGGCCCTTTTTCTTTTTCCGAGGAGCTACGCCATGACCACGCACATCCAGCCGGACCAGCAGTGGATCGATGAGCTGCGGGCGACACTGACGACCGACTTCGAGGCGCAGACCGTCCGGCTCACGCAACTGACGGCGGACACCGGCGACCCGGGCGAGGCGCACACGCAGAGCGCGCTGATCGCCGCGACCCGGCAGAGCCTGGACCAGATCAGCGGGGCGCTGCGGCGCATCGCCGAGGGCCGCTACGGCATCTGCGAGAAGTGCGCCGCGCCGATCCCCCGGGAACGCCTGGAGGTGCTGCCGCACGCCCGCTTCTGCGTGCCCTGCCAGCAGAAGCAGCACTGACCGCGCGGGGCTGCCGTGCCGGGCCCGGCACGGCAGCCCGTCGGATCACCCGAACCAGGTCATCGCCTGGCCGTGCGAGCGGGTCCAGGCGAGGGGCTTCCCATCGAGCGCCAGCACGTTGTACAGCGCGTCGTCCGGCGGCTCCGGCAGCGCGTCGTGGGGCATCACGTCGGGTGTCTCGTTCGCGATCCAGTGGCCGGGCAGTCCGCGTACCACCTCGGCGAACGTCGCCCGGCGCGGAGCCGGCACCTGGTAGAGCACACTGGTGTGGAACACCACCAGCGTCGCGCCGGCCGGCGCCTGCGCGGCCAGCGCGGGCAGGTCGTCCACCATGTCGCCACGCGCGAGCAGCGGCGGGTCGGCGGCGGCGACGGCCGCCGCGGCCCGCAGCCGGGCGCGGCGGTGCGCGTGCTCCGGCCAGACGAGGGCGTCGAGCCAGGCGACGTCCGCCGGGTCGGTCACCCTCAGCGGGTTCAGGTCCAGACCGGCCCGCCACACCACCTCGGGTCGCCGGTCTGGCGGCGCAGTGCCGGTGAGTGCGCAGTCGAGGACTGGCTCACCCGTGCCGAGCAGGTGGTCGCCGTAGCGGTAGGCGTACCGGTCGGGGTAGAGGCAGAGCCCGGCGGACGCGCCGACCTCCAGCAGCGCCAGCGGCTGCGGCAGCGCGGCGAGCACCGGCAGCAGCACGGCACACCGCCCTGGCTCGTTCGTCTGGACCGCCCGGGTGCGCAGTTCCGCCTCGATCGCCGGCCAGTTCGCCAGCGTGAAATCGCGGAACGCGGTCGGGTCGTTGACGGGCCCGCCGAGCAGCCGTACGACGCCGAACAGCAGGTTCGGCTGCCGCTTTGCCGGCGGGAGCGTTTCGACCAGCGTAAGCAGTTCCTCGTCACGGGAGGACGCGAGGGAAAGTCGCTCGTAGGTCGGCGACACGCCCCGGGCCTCGCGGGTACCGAACTCGACGTAGCTCTCGGCGATCGTCATGTCCCGATGATCGCGGTCGACGCCTCACGGTGTCTTCCCCTGACGCGGCTCCCTGCGCCGCGAGATCTCCTCCAGGTGCTGCCGCACCATCACGGGCCCGGCGAGTTGGCCGCCCTGATTGGCGTGTCGCGGCAGCGGGTTCTCCCAGCGCCACCGCAGGGCCAACGGGTCCACCTGCTCATCGGTCACGCCGCGACCGTACCGTCCAGGCGCTGACCCTGATGACGCGCCGACATGTTGCTTCTGAGCCGTCCATTGGCAACTCCAGGTCCAAGCGCGGCCGGCTGCCCGTCCACCCACGCGACGCACGCCGCCCGACGAAGCGGATGCCTCCCACCCAGGTCGGGTGGGAGGCATCCGTTCGAGTTGCTCACTGGTGATCCGTCGACTGCCTGAGTCTCACAGGACCGAGGGAGACCAGCGTCGACATCGACGTCAGCTGCAGCCGCTGGTGGAGCCGCAGCCCTCGCAGACGTAGCAGCTACCGGCCGGGCGCATCTTCGTACCGCAGGTGAAGCAGAGCGGCGCGTCGGCGGCCTTGCCGATCACGGCCTCCAGCAGCTCGGTGCTGGAGCCCACGGACGGCGCCGGCTTGGCGGCGGCCACGTCGGCGACCTCCTGCGCCGGCTGGGCGACCGGGCCGGTCTTCGGCTCGGCCGGCGTCTCGACCGGGGCGGAGGCGGCCATCGCGGTGAGGTCCGCACCGTTCGCCTCCGCCTCCGCCTCGGCCCGGAGCTGGGCGGCCCGCTCCTTGGCGGTGAAGATGCCCAGCTCCGCGCGGCGCTCGTACGGCAGGAAGTCCAGGGCCAGGCGACGGAAGATGTAGTCCATCACCGACGCCGCCATCCGCACGTCCGGGTCGTCGGTCATGCCGGCCGGCTCGAAGCGCATGTTGGTGAACTTGCTGACGTACGTCTCCAGCGGGACGCCGTACTGGAGACCGATGGAGATGGCCACCGAGAAGGCGTCCATCACGCCGGCCAGGGTCGAGCCCTGCTTCGACATCTTGAGGAAGACCTCGCCGAGGCCGTCGTCCGGGTAGGACGACGCGGTGAGGTAGCCCTCGGCGCCGCCGACGGAGAAGCTGACCGTCTGGGACGGGCGCTTCTTCGGCAGCCGCTTGCGCACCGGGCGGTACTCGACGACCTTCTCGACCACCTTCTCCACCTCGGCCGGAGCCTCGGTGGACGCGACGGCCTTGTTCGGCTTGGCGGCCGACAGCGGCTGGCCGACCTTGCAGTTGTCGCGGTAGATCGCCAGCGCCTTCAGGCCGAGCTTCCAGCCCTCGAAGTAGATCTTCTCGACGTCCTCGACGGTCGCCTGCTCGGGCATGTTGACCGTCTTGGAGATGGCGCCGGAGATGAACGGCTGGACGGCCGCCATCATCCGCACGTGGCCCATCGGGGCGATGGACCGCTCGCCCATGGCGCAGTCGAAGACCGGGTAGTGCTCCGGCTTGAGGCCCGGGGCATCCACCACGTGGCCGTGGTCGGCGATGTGCTCGACGATCGCCTCGACCTGCTCCTCGGGGTAGCCGAGGCTGCGCAGGGCGCGCGGCACGGTCTGGTTGACGATCTGCATGGAGCCGCCGCCGACCAGCTTCTTGAACTTGACCAGCGCCAGGTCCGGCTCGACGCCCGTGGTGTCGCAGTCCATCATCAGGCCGATGGTGCCGGTCGGGGCGAGCACGCTGGCCTGCGAGTTGCGCCAGCCGAACTTGTCACCGATCTTGTTGCCCTGGGTCCACTGCTTCGTCGCCTCGCGGACGATCGCGGTGGCCACCGTGCCGGCCGGCTTGATCTCGTCGTTGGCGGCGGCGTGCTTGCGCATGACCCGCTTGTGCGGCTCGGCGTTGCGGGCGTAGCCGTCGTACGGGCCGACGATGCCGGCCAGCTCGGCGGAGCGGCGGTAGGCGGTGCCGGTCATCAGCGAGGTGATCGCCGCGGCGACCGAGCGGCCCTGCTCCGAGTCGTACGGCAGGCCCGAGGCCATCAGCAGCGCGCCGAGGTTGGCGTAGCCGATGCCGAGCTGCCGGTAGGCGCGGGTGGTCTCGCCAATCTTCTCGGTCGGGAAGTCGGCGAAGCAGATCGAGATGTCCATCGCGGTGATGACCAGCTCGACCGACTTGACGAACTTCTCCACCTCGAAGTCCCCGTCGGCGCGGAGGAACTTCATCAGGTTCAGCGAGGCCAGGTTGCACGAGGAGTTGTCCAGGTGCAGGTACTCCGAGCACGGGTTCGACGCGGTGATCCGCCCGGTCTCGGGGCAGGTGTGCCAGTCGTTGATGGTGTCGTCGTACTGCAGGCCGGGGTCGGCGCACTCCCAGGCGGCCTGGGCGATGGTGCGGAACAGGTTCTTGGCGTCGATGGTCTCGATCACCGCGCCGTCGAGGCGGCCGCGCAGGTCGAAGCCGCCGCCGTTCTCCACGGCGGTCATGAACTCGTCGGAGACCCGGACCGAGTTGTTGGCGTTCTGGTACTGCACGCTGACGATGTCGGCGCCGCCGAGGTCCATGTCGAACCCGGCGTCGCGCAGCGCGCGGATCTTGTCCTCCTCGCGCGCCTTGGTGACCACGAACTCCTGGATGTCCGGGTGGTCCACGTCGAGGATGACCATCTTCGCCGCGCGCCGGGTGGCGCCGCCGGACTTGATGGTGCCGGCGGAGGCGTCCGCGCCGCGCATGAAGCTGACCGGGCCGGAGGCGTTGCCGCCGGAGGAGAGCAGCTCGCGGGAGGACCGGATCCGGGACAGGTTGACGCCGGAGCCGGAGCCGCCCTTGAAGATCAGCCCCTCCTCCTTGTACCAGTCCAGGATGGAGTCCATCGAGTCGTCGACGGCCAGGATGAAGCAGGCGCTGACCTGCTGCGGCGACGGCGTGCCGACGTTGAACCAGACCGGCGAGTTGAAGCTGAACACCTGGTGCAGCAGCATCCAGGTCAGCTCGTGCGCGAAGACCTCGGCGTCGGCCGGGCTGGCGAAGTAGCCGTACTCCTCACCGGCGGTGCGGTAGGTGGTGACCACCCGGTCGATCAGTTGCTTGAGCGACCACTCCCGCTCCGGGGTGCCCACCGCGCCCCGGAAGTACTTGGTGGTCACGATGTTTGCCGCGTTGACGCTCCACGACTCCGGGAACTCGACGCCCCGCTGCTCGAAGTTGACCGAGCCGTCGCGCCAGTTCGTCATCACGACGTCGCGGCGCTCCCAGGTGACCTCGTCGTAGGGGTGCACCCCCTCGGTCGTCCAGACCCGCTCGACCTTCAGCCCCGCGCCGGCCTTGCTCCGTGCCCTGCTTGTCGTCACACCATCCCCCGACATCTCATCCGCCCCCTCGTCCGCGCGGCCACCCGCCGCGCGATCCGACTGTCAAAACTGCAGAAGAACTTCAACTGGTACGGCCGGCGGCCTCGACCGCGTCGGCCCCGGCGCCCTCCCGGGCGCGTGCGGCGGCCCGCAGCGTCTCGATCTCGCGCTCGAAGTCGGCGAGCGAGTCGAACGACCGGTAGACGCTGGCGAACCGCAGGTAGGCGACCTCGTCCAGGTCCCGCAGCGGGCCCAGGATGGCCAGCCCCACCTCGTGGCTCGGGATCTCGGCGGCCCCCTTGGCCCGGACGGTCTCCTCGACCTTCTGCGCGAGCAGCGCGATCGAGTCGTCGTCGACCGGCCGGCCCTGGCACGCCTTGCGCACCCCGCCGATGATCTTCGTCCGGCTGAACGGCTCGGTGACCCCGCTGCGCTTGACGACCGCGAGGACCGCCTCCTCCACCGTGGTGAACCGCTTGCCGCACTCCGGGCAGGACCGCCGCCGGCGGATCAACTGGCCGTCGTCGGCCTCCCGCGAGTCGACGACCCGGGAGTCAGCATGCCGGCAGTACGGACACCGCATCGGCCCGACCTCCTTCATCGATCGCGGGCACGCCGACCGCTCCCCGGGCACGCGTCAGCGCGGCGGAGCCATCTGTCGATGGTCTGCGCCGTGTCGACGGTACGGGAGTGCGGTCGGTAGTCGAACCCAACCTGTAGGCGACTTACGCCCGTGTGACTACTACATCTAGGGGTTGACCGTATGCCGCCGACGAACCGCGGTCAAGTTGGGCGGCGTGTCCGGCGCGTCACCGCCATCCGGACCGCGTCACCGCCATCCGGACTCGACCGGCCACCGCCGCCCGCCGCAGAACCAACCGCCGGGCACCCCGGTCGGTTATTCCTCCGGCCGCCCGAAACCATCACCCGACCGGACGTTCGTCGAACATCCGTTCGACCCGACGTACCATTTATCAGAACGTGAGTACGAGCAGGACCGCTTTTCACCCCGACACGCCGAGGTGATGTCGTACAGACGTTTGAAAATGACCGATCTCACCTATACGGTCATGAACAACCGGGCGCGGATCGTTCCGTCCCCGGTCACCGAGCACCACCGCACGCACCACGAGCCGCCAAGGCACCCAGCGCCGACCAGGGAGGACGGACGTGACCGAGGACCGGGCCAGCCGGCCGAAGAGCCCGCAGCAGATCACCGAGGCGGGCCCGCCGGCCACCCGACGCCGGGGCGCCGCGCGCAGCCGGACCGGGCAGCCCGCCGTGCGCCCGGTCACCCCGGTGGTGAGCGCCTTCCCCGACCCGGCGACGGTGGACCTCACCGCCCGGCAGCGGCGGATCCTGGAGTTCATCCGCACCTGGGTGGACCGGCACGGCTATCCCCCGAGCGTGCGCGAGATCGGCGAGGCGGTCGGCCTGGTGTCGCCGTCCAGCGTCGCCTACCAGCTCAAGGAGCTGGAGAAGAAGGGCTTCCTGCGCCGCGACCCCAACCGGCCGCGCGCCGTCGACGTCCGGGCCCCCGGCGACGTCGACGACGAGCTGACCCGCTCGCAGCGCCCCACCCCGGCGTACGTGCCGATGCTGGGCCGGATCGCGGCCGGTGGCCCGATCCTGGCCGAGCAGGCCGTGGAGGACATCTTCCCCCTCCCCCGCGAGCTGGTGGGTGAGGGCGATGTCTTCATGCTCCAGGTCAAGGGCGACTCGATGCTCGACGCGGCGATCTGCGACGGCGACTGGGTCGTGGTCCGGCAGCAGCCGACCGCCGAGTCCGGCGACATCGTGGCGGCCATGCTCGACGGCGAGGCGACGGTCAAGACCTACCGGCGCCGCGACGGGCACGTCTGGCTGATGCCGCAGAACCCGGCCTTCGACCCGATCCCCGGCGACGACGCCACCATCATGGGCCGGGTCGTCGCGGTGCTGCGCCGGATCTGACCCGTGTGACCCTGCGGTGGCCGGCGGTCCCCTGGACCCGACCGTCGGCCCGGCGGTACGTCAGTACCGGTCGCCCCGGTAGCTCCGGCCGCCACCCGGCGCGTGGCCGTAGGGGCCGCGGCCGTCGTCGTAGCCGTCGTCGCGCCGCCGGCCCGGCCGCTGACCGCGAGGGTCCGGCTCACCGCCGCGGCGCGGCGGCTCGGCCCGGCCACCGCCGGGAGCCGGCTGACCGCCGTAGACGCCACCACCGGGGCGCCCGCCGCCCTGGCGTCCACCACCACCGCCAACCGGGCCACCGGGGCCGGGCTGCCGGCCGCCGTAGACGCCACCGCCGCCGGCCGGGCGACCGCCACCGTAGGTGCCACCGCCCGCCGGTCGGCCACCGCCGTAGGTGCCACCGCCAACCGGACGGCCGCCACCGTAGACGCCACCGCCGGCCGGCGGGGCTCCGCCGCGACCACCGCCCGCCGGGGCCGGCCCGCCGCGTCCGCCGCCCGCCGGGACCGCCCCGCCACGGCCGCCCCCGTACACGCCGCCGGAGGGCGTGCCGCCGTACACGCCGGCGCGCGGCCGGTCGCCCGGCGGCGGGAAGTCGTCGTCCACCAGGCCGCGCGGGTCGTCGGCGAGGGCGTCGTCGCGGTCCGGGCCGTCGCCGTCGCGCCCCGGAGCGGTCGGCTTGCGCCGGGCCCGGAGGATGCCGAAGATGCCGGCCGCCACCATCAGGGCGCCGACCACGCCGACCGCGGCGATCAGGTAGGTGATGTCGCTCAGGCTCAGGCCGTCGAGCCAGGACTGCCCGGCCGCCTTCTTCGGCCCGTCGCCCTCGCCGGCGAGCGGCTTCGCGCCCTCGGTGGAGGGGGTGTAGCTGAGGATGTCGACCGGCTCGCCCTCGTCGAGCTGGCCGCCGTCGGACACGGTCAGGAAGGTCTTGCCGTCCGGGGTGTAGGTGATCGCCTCGCCGAACGGATCGGCCAGCGCCGTCACCCGCGGCTCGCCCGAG
Organism: Micromonospora sp. URMC 106; assembly: GCF_051386395.1. NCBI lineage: Bacteria > Bacillati > Actinomycetota > Actinomycetes > Micromonosporales > Micromonosporaceae > Micromonospora > Micromonospora sp. URMC 106. The sequence goes on along the minus strand of NZ_JBPQTP010000075.1, from coordinate 3,945 downwards.
GTCAGGGCCGCGACGATGTCGCCGCCGGTCACGTCGTACTCGAAGGCGTCGGCGTAGGTGCGCACCACCACCCGGGACCCGTCCGGGGAACGGGCGGCCCCGGTGATCGCCACGCGGCCGGGCGCGCCGAGCCGGTTGTCCGTGTCCGTCCGCGGCAGGGCGATCTCGCCGACCTTCTTCATCGGCACCGCCTCGGTGTCCCCGCTCTTCATCTTCGCGGCGGGGGTGAAGATCTGCGCCTTGCCCGACATCACCTTGGTGATGATCAGCGGGTTGCCGTCGTCGCCGATCAGCAGCGCCTCGGCGTCGTGCGGCTTGCCCTCGGGGTAGGCGAGGCGGTGCAGCATCGGCCGCTTGGACCCGCTGACCGGCATGCTCCACAGCGCCACCCGCTCGCGGCGCTCCCGGCTGGTGATGTTGTCGCCCGTGTCGGCGATCCAGAGCGTCTTGCCGTCCCGGGAGAGCGCCAGGTCCTCCGTGTCGAACGGCCCCTGCCCGGAGTAGCTGACCGGCTCCTTCGTGACCTTGCACTTCGAGTCGAGGAAGAAGACCCGCTTGCGGCTCTCCACCTCGGTGCCGTCATTGATCACGACGTAGCCGGTCCTGGTGGCCACCAGGCCGGACAACTCGCGCAGCCGTTCGTCGGCCACCGTGCACCGCTTCTTGCCCGCGGCGGCCGCCAACTGGGAGGGAGCCGAGGCGGGGGCCGCCAGGGCGACCCCGGCGGGCGCCACGGTCGCCCCCAGCAGGCTGAGGGCAACCGTGACCGACGAAACAGCGCGGCGCATGACGTCAGTGTCGCATGCCGCGGGTTTCCCCCGGGTGACGCCGGGACGGCCTCACCGGGCGGCCGCGACCGCCTGGCCCTCCGCCGTCCGGAACGGCGCCAGCTCGGCGGCGAGCGCGTCGCCCACCCGGACGTGCACCAGCGTCCCCTCCGGCAGGTGGGAGGTGCTCAGCACCTCGCCCTGCCGGTGCACCCGCGCCACCAGGTCGCCCCGGTCGTACGGCAGCACCGCGCGGACCTCCACCGCCGGGCGGGGCAGCCGCTCCTCGACGGCCTCGCGCAGCCCGTCGAGCCCGCGACCCGTGTGCGCGGAGACGAAGACCGCCTCCGGCCAGAGCCGCTTGAGCCGCAGCAGCGTGTCCTCGTCGGCCGCGTCGGTCTTGTTGACCACCAGCAGCTCGGGCAGCCGGTCGGCGCCCACCTCGGCGAGCACCTCGCGGACCGCGCGGACCTGCTCCTCCGGATCCGGGTGGGTGCCGTCGACGACGTGCACGACCAGGTCGGCCTCGGCCACCTCCTCCAGGGTCGAGCGGAACGCCTCGACGATCTGGTGCGGCAGGTGCCGGACGAAGCCGACCGTGTCCGAGAGGGTGTAGAGCCGCCCGTCGGACGTGGTGGCCTTGCGGGTGGTCGGGTCGAGGGTGGCGAAGAGCGCGTTCTCGACCAGCACGCCCGCCCCGGTCAGCCGGTTGAGCAGGCTCGACTTGCCGGCGTTCGTGTAGCCGGCGATGGCGACCGCGGGCACGGCGTTGCGGGAGCGCCGGGCGCGCTTGGTCTGGCGTACCGTCTTCATGCCCTTGATCTCCCGGCGCAGCCGGGCGATGCGGTGGCGGATCCGGCGCCGGTCGGTCTCCAGCTTGGTCTCACCGGGACCGCGCAGGCCCACGCCGCCGCCGGCGCCCCCGCCGCGACCGCTACCACCGGTCTGCCGGGAGAGCGTCTCACCCCAACCGCGCAGACGGGGCAGCAGGTATTCGAGCTGGGCCAGCTCGACCTGCGCCTTGCCCTCCTTGCTCTTGGCGTGCTGGGCGAAGATGTCGAGGATCAGCGCGGTGCGGTCGACCACCTTGACCTTGGTGCGCTGCTCCAGGTTGCGCAGCTGGGACGGCGACAGCTCACCGTCGCAGATCACCGTGTCGGCGCCACTGGAGAGCACGACCGAGCCGAGGTCGTCGACCTTGCCGCGGCCGATGTAGGTGGCCGGGTCGGGGCGGTTGCGTCGCTGGATCAGCCCCTCGAGCACCTGCGAGCCGGCGGTCTCCGCCAGCGCGGCGAGCTCGGTGAGGGAGTTCTCCGCGTCGTTCTGGGTGCCCTCGGTCCAGACACCGACCAGGACCACGCGCTCCAGGCGCAGCTGGCGGTATTCGACCTCGGTGATGTCGGCGAGCTCGGTGGAGAGGCCAGGGACCCGCCGCAGCGCCTGCCGCTCGGACAGCTCGAACTCCCCGGTGGTGGCGTCGAGCTCGTCGTCGGTGTGGGAGAGGAAGGTCTCCTGGTTGGTCAAGCTGATCTCCTGTCCGTTCTGTCACGTACCGAGCAATCCTGACATGTGTCAACGCCGGACGCACCTGCTATATGCCCACCGTGATAGGCCACAAAAGTGGGGGCGGCCCGTCGGGCGACCTCGGTGGGCGAGTAGAAATGCGGTGCAGCCGCTCAGCGTCGACGGAGGGATCCCGTGGCCATCACCCGACTTCCGAGTGCCGGATTCTCGATCACCATTCGGATCGCCGTGCCGGCGGACGCGTCCTCGATCGGCCGGCTCACCACCTCCGTCGGCGAGGCCGGTGCGATCGTCACCGCGCTCGACGTGGTGGACTCCGACCCGACGCACGTGCTCGTCGACCTCACCTGCGACACCGCCGACGCCAGCCACGCCGACCAGGTGGTCGACGCGCTGACCGCGCTGGACGGCGTGGACGTGCGCAAGGTCTCCGACCGCACGTTCCTGCTGCATCTCGGCGGCAAGATCGAGGTCAGCTCGAAGGTGGCGCTGCGCACCCGCGACGAGCTGTCCCGCGCGTACACGCCGGGCGTGGCCCGGGTCTGCCAGGCGATCGCCGAGAACCCGGCGGACGCCCGCCGGCTGACCATCAAGCGCAACACCGTGGCCGTGGTCAGCGACGGCTCGGCGGTGCTGGGCCTGGGCAACCTCGGGCCGGCCGCGTCGCTGCCCGTGATGGAGGGCAAGGCGGCGCTGTTCAAGCGCTTCGGCGGCGTGGACGCCTGGCCGGTGGTGCTCGACACCCAGGACACCGACGAGATCGTGCAGATCGTCAAGGCCATCGCGCCGGCGTACGGCGGGATCAACCTGGAGGACATCGCCGCGCCGCGCTGCTTCGAGATCGAGGCCCGGCTGCGCGAGGCGCTGGACATCCCGGTCTTCCACGACGACCAGCACGGCACCGCGATCTGCGTGCTGGCCGCGCTGACCAACGCGCTGCGCGTCGTGGGCAAGCGGCTCTCGGACGTCCGGGTCGTGGTCTCCGGCGCCGGCGCGGCCGGCACCGCGATCATGAAGCTGCTGCTGCGCCAGGGCGTGGGCGACATCATCGCGTACGACCGGCAGGGTGCCCTGCACCGCGGCCTGACCGGGCTCAACCCGGCCTGGCAGTGGCTGGCCGAGCACACCAACAAGGAGAACTACTCCGGCGACCTGCCCGGGGCGGTCCGCGACGCGGACGTCTTCATCGGGGTCAGCGCGCCGAACCTGCTCACCGGCGACGACATCGCCACCATGGCCAAGGACGCGATCGTGTTCGCGCTGGCCAACCCGGACCCGGAGGTCGACCCGCGCGAGGCGCGCAAGCACGCCGCCGTGGTCGCCACCGGCCGCTCGGACCAGCCGAACCAGATCAACAACGTGCTCGCCTTCCCGGGCGTGTTCCGCGGCATGCTGGACGCGCACGCCGAGGAGTTCACCGAGGAGATGGCGATCGCCGCCGCCCGGGCCATCGCGGACGTGGTCGGCGAGGACAAGATCAACCCGACGGTGATCGTGCCCAGCGTCTTCGACTCGCGGGTGGCCCCGGCGGTGGCGGCGGCGGTCCGCGCCGCCGCGCAGAACCCGGCCCCGGCCCCGGCCGCGGACCCCGGCCCGGCCGACCTCCCCGAGATCGCCGCCGAAGCCAGCGCCACCCCCTGACCCACCCCGGAAC
>NZ_JBPQTP010000074.1:0-33695 GCF_051386395.1 Micromonospora sp. URMC 106 | reverse complement strand
GACCGGGACGGGCGGGACCGTCCCGGTCGCATCGGGGCGGTCTCGGCCGACGGCGACGCCGGGCGGAGGCCGCCGACGCCGGTCCGCCGAGCGCCGCACGGGGCGGCCCGGCAGGACGGGCCGGGGCCGGACCCTCCGCCGGCGTTACCCGGGGACGGCGGCGGGAACCCGGGCGGTTGACGAAGGAGGAGCTGATGAGCACACCGTCGAGTGGGACCTCGGGCTGGCGGCCCGGCATGCCTGGCGGCGACACCCTCCCGTCCGGTCCCGCCGGTCGGCCGGCGGCCCATGCGGGCGACGGGCACGGCCCGGCGCTGGGCCCGCCCACCGTGACGATCGGGTCGTACCCGGACTATCCGTCCGCCCAGCGCGTGGTGGACTATCTGGCGGACAACCGCTTCCCGGTGGAGCACACCGCCATCGTCGGCACGAACCTCACCCTGGTCGAGACGGTGCTCGGCCGGATGACCACCGGCCGGGCGGCGCTGGTGGGCGCCGGCACGGGCGCCTGGTTCGGGCTCTTCATCGGGCTGCTGTTCGGCATCTTCACGGCGGGCAACAACTGGATCGCCGTGATCCTGGTGGCCCTGGTGGTCGGCGCGATCTGGGGCGCGGTGTTCGGCGCGGTCGCGCACGCGATGACGGGCGGCCAGCGCGACTTCACCTCGGCCAGCTCGCTGCGCGCCGGCCAGTACGCGGTCATCGTCGACGAGCAGTTCGCCGAGCAGGCCCGTCAGCTGATCGGCCGGATGCACCTGACCGCGGCGCCCCAGGAGCGGTGACCGACGCCGGGGGCCTGCCGCCCGCCTCCGGGTGCGGGGCGCCCACGGCTCCGGCGCGCGACCGCCGGGGTCGTGGGGGTCCCCCGGCTCGTGTTCTTCAAAATCGCACGACCGACGGCACAGATCGGCAACCGCGCTCACACGCCACTAGTTAAATTTTGAAAGAGTGCTACTGTCGTGGCGTGACCGAGAGCCCCCACCGACTCGCCGCCTGGCGCGCCTACATCGAGGCGAGCCAGCGGCTGTTCACACGGCTGGAGGAGGACCTGCGCGCCGACAGCGCGCTGAGCTTCGCCGACTACCACGTGCTCGTCCTGCTCTCCGAGGCGCCGGGCCAGCGGCTGCGGATGGGCGAGCTGGCGAGCCGCCTGGTCTTCTCGCCGAGCCGTCTGACGTACCAGATCTCCACCATGCAGCGGCGCGGTCTCGTCGCCCGGGAGTCCTGTCCCGACGACCGCCGCGGCAGCGAGGCGGTGCTCACCGCCGCCGGGCTGCTGGCGCTGCGCGAGGCCGCCCCGCACCACCTGAGGTCGGTACGCGCCCACCTGATGGACGACCTCGACGACGCCGAGGTCGCCTGCCTCACCCGGATCTTCGAGCGGCTCGGCCGGCGCCTGCGCGCGGACCGCGACGCGTCGACCCTCCACCACGAAGACTGAGGAGTTCCCGATGCCCGCCATCACCGTCGACAACGTGCTCGTCCTGCCGCGCCTGCCCCGGCTCGACGAGTCCACCGCGTTCCGGCCGGTCCGCCGGCTGACCACCGCCCCGAGCGGCTACGAGGGCGAGGGCTTCCCGGTCCACCGGGCCTTCGCCGGCGTGCCGCTGAGCGAGCTGGACCCGTTCATCCACCTCGACCAGATGGGCGAGGTGGACTACGCGCCGGGCGAGCCGAAGGGCACCTCCTGGCATCCGCACCGCGGCTTCGAGACCGTGACCTACATGATCGACGGGATCATGGACCACCAGGACTCGCAGGGCGGCGGCGGGACCATCACCAACGGCGACACCCAGTGGATGACGGCCGGCAGCGGCCTGTTGCACATCGAGGCGCCGCCGGAGCACCTCGTGACCAGCGGCGGGCTGTTCCACGGCACCCAGCTCTGGGTCAACCTGCCGAAGGTGGCCAAGATGAGCCCACCCCGCTACCAGGACATCCGCGGCCGGGAGGCGGCGTTGCTCACCACCCCGGACGGCGGCGCGCTGATCCGGGTGATCGCCGGCGAGATCGCCGGGCACCGGGGGCCCGGCTCGACCCACACCCCGATCACCATCACCCACGTGACCGTGCAGCCGGGCGCGCGCGTCGACCTGCCGTGGCGACCGGACTTCAACGCCCTGATCTACGTGCTGGGCGGCCGGGGCACGGTCGGCACCGACGGGCGGCCGGTGCACACGGGGCAGCTCGCCGTGCACGGCCCGGGCGACGCGCTGCGCTTCGCGGCGGACGCGCGCCAGGACAGCCACACCCCGGCGCTCGACCTCTACATCATGGGCGGCGAGCCGATCCGGGAGCCGGTGGCGCACTACGGCCCGTTCGTCATGAACACCCGCGACGAGCTGCTCAAGGCGTTCGAGGACTTCCAGGCCGGCCGGCTCGGTGTCGTTCCGGCCGAACGGCTGCCGCACACCGGCGGCCAGGGCCCCCGACCCTGAGCCCGGGCGCGGGCGGTGGCGCCCCGGTACGCACCGGGGCGCCACCGGCGCGTCGGCGTGGCGTCAGGAGACGGCGAAGATGCCGGCGACGCCCAGGATCACCATGAGCAACACCGCCACCAGCGCACCCCGCTCGCTCTCCACCGCCTGCTCGCGGTACTCGGTCACGGAGTTCGTCGTCTCGCCGGGCATGGTGTTGCCTCCTCGGTTCCTCGCGTCGTGATCGGGCGGTGTCGGGGGTCGGCCGGCCGGTCACCGGGGCGCCGGTCGGGATGCGGACCCGCGACGGGGGTCCTACCGTGAGGACGTCGTCGACCTCGGGGGGCTGGAACGATGGGACCGCACAACTGGTTCCTCAGCGCACGGGAACGCGCCAACCCGGGGTCAGAGTTACCCGTCTGGTCCAGCGGAAACCTTGCCGAGCCGTTAATTCACGGTGCCGCGTACTTCGACCGGCTCGTCGACGAGGTGGAGGCGCTGGAGGCGGGGGACCACCTCTTCTTCACCGACTGGCGGGGCGACCCGGACGAGCTGATGCGCCCCGACGGGCCGACGGTGGCCCAGCTCTTCGCGCGGGCCGCCCAGCGCGGCGTGGTGGTCAAGGGCCTCGTCTGGCGCTCCCACCTCGACGCCCTGGCCTACAGCGAGGCGGAGAACCGCGACCTGAGCGAGACGATCTCCGCCGCCGGCGGTGAGGTGCTGCTCGACCAGCGGGTACGTCGGGGCGGCTCGCACCACCAGAAGCTGGTGGTGCTGCGGCACCCCCGCGCGCCCGAGCGGGACATCGCCTTCGCCGGCGGCATCGACCTGTGCCACAGCCGGCGTGACGACGCCGGGCACCGGGGCGACCCGCAGGCGGTACGGATGTCCGCCCGCTACGGCGAGCGCCCACCCTGGCACGACGTGCAGCTCGCCGTGCGGGGGCCGGTGGTGGGCGCGCTGGACACCACCTTCCGCGAACGCTGGACCGACCCGATGCCGCTGGACTCGGAGAACCCCCTGGCGTACGTGCGGGACCGGCTGCGCGGCGCGGACCTGCGCCCCGATCCGCTGCCGGACCAGCCGGCCGACCCGCCGCCCTGCGGCCCGCACCACGTGCAGGTGCTGCGGACCTACCCGACGATCCGCCCCCGCTACTCCTTCGCCCCGGACGGCGAGCGGACGGTGGCCCGCGGCTACACCAAGGCGGTCCGCCGGGCCCGCCGGCTGATTTACCTGGAGGACCAGTACCTCTGGTCCACGGAGGTGGCCGACCTCTTCGCCCACGCGCTGCGGGACAACCCCGACCTGCACCTGGTCGCCGTCGTCCCCCGCTATCCGGACGTGGACGGCCGGCTGGCGCTGCCGCCGAACTCCGTCGGCCGCGAGCAGGCGCTGTCGCTGTGCGAGCGGGCGGCCCCGGACCGGGTGCACGTCTTCGACGTGGAGAACCACGCCGGCACGCCGGTCTACGTGCACGCCAAGGTGTGCGTGGTCGACGACGTCTGGGCCAGCGTCGGCAGCGACAACTTCAACCGCCGGTCCTGGACCCACGACAGCGAGCTCTCCTGCGCCGTGCTGGACGACACCCGCGACGGCCGGGCGCCGACCGACCCGGCCGGTCTCGGCGACGGGGCCCGGGTCTTCGCCCGGGAGCTGCGGCTGCGGCTGTGGCGCGAGCACCTGGACCGCGACCCCGACGGCGGCGAGGACGCCGACCTGCTCGACCCGGCCGACGCCGTGGCGGCGATCACCGCCGCCGCCGACGCGCTGCGCCGGTGGCACGACTCCGGGCGGGTCGGCCCGCGGCCGCCGGGCCGGTTGCTGCCGCACCGGCCGGAGCGGCTGTCCTGGTACACCCGGGCCTGGGCGCTGCCGGCGTACCGGCTGGTTTACGACCCCGACGGCCGGCCGCTGCGGGCCCGCCGGGCGGGCACCTGGTGAGGCGGCTACGCCGACACGGAGACGGCGCCGGTCCGGGCGCGCGCGGCCGCGACCTCGGTGTCCGGGGTGTGCACGGTCAGGCCGCCCGGATAGGCGAACGAGGCGCGCGGGGAGTAGAAGCCGAAGCCGATCGTGAGCGGATTCTCCGGGCGTAGCGCGTAGAGCGGGTGCCCCGGGTCCAGGAACTCCACCGACTCGATCACGAACGGGTTCACCGGTTCGGCGACGAACGGGTACACGGCGCTGAGGAACTGTCCGTCCCGGGCGGTGAAGTAGCGGTGGTGGCCGCTGGTGATCGTCTGGTCCGTCTCCCCGACCTGGCAGCGCGCCCGGATCAGCGGCACGCCGCCGATCTCCGTCTCCGCGACCAGGTTCCCGCCGTGGCTCTCGATCCCGGTGCGGCCGACGACCGCGGGGGCGCCACGCGCGGCGGCGTAGTCGCGGATCCGTTCGCTCGAGGTCACGTAGTGCGTCCACCAGCCGCCGGGGCTGCGTCCGCCGGGCGCGTCGACGCCGGCCAGGCACACCCCGAGGTACGTCAGCGAGTAGGCGCCGAACCCGGAGGTCTGGCTCTCGTCGTCGACGACGTACTGGTTCATGAAGACCTGGCGGTCCGGGTGCGGGGTCAGCCCGGGCGGCACCAGCGCCGCGACCGCGTCCGGGTCCGCCGGCAGCCAACTGAAGAACAGCGTGCGGCTGTTCAGGACGAGCTGGGGAGCGGCGGGGTCGAGCACGGCACCTCCGAAAGGGATGTACCCGCACGCTACGGCCGGTCCCGTGTACGGGACAACGACGGAAAGCCGACATTGACGGCCGGTCGTCCGCGTACGGCGGGCCGCTCGGCCGGGCCGGCGACCCTCCCGGACTTCCGCACGTCGATGTCCGGTCGGCGCCGCCTGACCGTCCGCGTGGCGTAACCGGCCTCACAATACGATGGAGATTTGCTCCACATGTCGCCTGTGTTGGCGAAAATCCCTTGAGTCCATCGTACTTTCGGCTAGATTTCCTCGGTCCGATCAGGCTAAGGTGACTTCCGAACGTACATCTGAAGATAAACCAAAACGTTACGTCTTTTATCCGCGGACGAGGTGCAGGGAGGACCACCCATGACCGCGCCAACGATCAGCGAGCAGACGGCCACAGCGACGCCGGGCACCACCGAGAAGCTCGACCCGCGAGCGCTCACCGACAGCGCCGCCGACCTGCTCAACGCGATGGCCGCGCTGCCGGCCAACCACCCGTCCCGCGCCGCCCTGCGCGACAAGGCGATCGAGGCCTGGCTGCCGCTGGCCAACCACCTGGCCCACCGCTACAGCGGTCGCGGCGAGCCCACCGACGACCTGGCCCAGACCGCCGCCGTCGGCCTGATCAAGGCGATCGACAAGTTCGACCCCTCCCGGGGCGTCGACTTCGCCGGCTACGCCATCCCGACCATCATCGGCGAGCTGAAGCGGCACTTCCGCGACCGCACCTGGGACATCCGGGTGCCGCGCCGCCTCCAGGAGCTGCGGCTGGCCATCTCCGACGCCAACAGCTCGCTGCTGCAGACCCTCGGCCGCTCGCCGACGGTCGCCGACATCGCCGCCCACCTCAAGCTCACCGAGGAAGAGGTCCTGGAGGGCCTGGAGGGCGCCCGCGCCTACAACGCGGTCTCGCTCTCGACGCCGACGGGCGACGGCGACCGCGCGACGGAGCTGGGCGACATGCTCGGCGGCGAGGACGGCGAGTTCGAGCTGGCCGAGCTGCGGGTCGCCCTCGGGCCCGCGCTGGCCACCCTGGACGAGCGGGAGCAGAAGATCCTCACGCTGCGGTTCTACGGCAACCTGACGCAGTCGCAGATCGCCGAGCAGATCGGCGTCTCGCAGATGCACGTCTCCCGGCTGCTGGCCCGCGCGCTGACCAAGCTGCGGGGGCAGCTCGACGGCACGTACTAGAGGGTGGTGGGCGAGGGCCGGGCCGGCGGGTCCGGCCCTCGCCGTGTCCGACCCGCGGCACCCATCCGGCGGACGGCCGGCCCGAGCAGGTCGGCGACGTTCACCGCCGCGAGCGTCACGACCACGGCCAGGGCGACGGCGGCGAGCCCCGGCACGGCGCCACGGCGACTCCGCCGCGCGGCTCCGGGCGAAGAAGGCGATCACCGCGACCGAGGTGGTGGCGATCAGCAGCAGCACCCCGAAGCCGCCCGCCGTGCCGACCGGCAGAACAGCTGGAAGTTGCACTCCGGCTCATGCGACCTGCGGATCTTGGCGTGACAGACTCGGAGGGTGACCGCGAGCCCCACCGTCCGCCGACGCCGTATCGCCCGGGAACTCCGCCAGTTGCGCGAGCGAGCCGGGATGACTCTGGACGTCGCCGCCCGGCAACTGGACATGTCCAAGAGCAACCTGTCCCGGATCGAGAACGCGCAGATCGGCATCAAGCCGCGCGACGTGCGGGCGGCGCTCGCCCTGTACGAGGTGACGGGGGCGGACGCCGAGGCCCTCATCGAGATCGCCCGTGGGGCGCAGCAGCGCGGCTGGTGGCAGAACTACAGCGACGTGCTGCCGGAGTGGTTCGAGTTCTACGTCGGACTGGAGGCGGAGGCGGCGACGCTGCGCACGTACGAGGCCGAGGCGGTGCCCGGGCTGCTGCAGACCGAGGCGTACGCGCGGGAGGTCTTCCGGCGCACCGCGGGCGAGGACGGTATCGAACGCAAGGTCGCCGCGCGGCTGCACCGGCAGAACGTGTTGCACCGCGACAATCCGGTCGAGTTGTCGGTGGTGCTCAACGAGGCGGTGCTCTGCCGCCCGATCGGCGGCAACGCCGTGATGGCCGACCAGATGGCCCATCTCGCGAAGGTCGCTCAACTACCGAACGTGACGCTCCTGGTACTTCCGTTCTCGGCCGGCGGCCACCCGGCGATGAACGCGCCGTACGTCGTCCTCACGTTCGCCGACGCCGCCGACGCGACCGTGGTCTACCTGGAAAACCTCACGATGGGACTGGCTCTGGAGGGGGCCGAGCACGTGCGCGGGTATAGCCTTGTGCACGAGGAGCTGGGCCGGCTGGCACTCGGTCCGGAAGCGTCGTTGGCGCGCCTGACGGAAGCTTCTCGTTACTTTGCGTGACCGCTGACGCGGCACGCCGCACAGACGGGGGTACCGCGATGACCGCGCTCGACCTGACCCGTGCCCAGTGGCGCACCAGCAGCCGTAGCGTGGGCAACGGCAACTGCGTGGAGGTCGCCGGCGTCGGGGGCCGGATCGCCGTCCGGGACAGCAAGGACCGGGGCGGGCCGGTGCTGGCGTTCCCGACGCCGGCCTGGCGGGCCTTCGTCGACGGCGTCGACGGGGTGCGCCCCGCCTGAGCCGCGGCGGGCGGTGCGAGACTGGGCCGTGCTCTCGGACGTGCCCCTCGACCTGCCCGTGCGGCCGGTGCTGCCGCGGCTGGTCGCGGCGCTGCGCGCGGCCGGGACCGGGGTGCTCGTGGCCCCGCCGGGCACCGGCAAGACCACCCTCGCCCCGCTGGCCGTGGCCGACGAGGTGGCCGGCCGGGTGCTGGTCGCCCAGCCCCGCCGGGTGGCCGCCCGCGCGGCGGCGCGCCGGATGGCCGCGCTGCTCGGCGAGCCGGTCGGCGAGCGCATCGGGTACGCCGTGCGCGGCGAGCGCCGCGGCGGTCCGCGTACCCGGGTCGAGGTCGTCACCACCGGCCTGCTGGTCCGCCGGTTGCACCGCGACCCCGAGTTGGCCGGGGTGGGCGCGGTGCTGCTCGACGAGTGCCACGAGCGGCACCTCGACGCCGATCTGGCGCTCGCCTTCGCGGTCGAGGCCCGGGCCGCGCTCCGCCCCGACCTGTGGCTGCTGGCGATGTCGGCCACCCCCGAGGCGGACCGGTTCGCCGCGCTGCTCGGCGGCGCGGGCGGCGCCGCACCGATCGTCCGGGCGTCCTCGGCACTGCACCCGGTGACCCGGATCTGGGCGCCGCCGCCCCGGCCGGTGGTCGCGCCCGGCGCCGGCCCGGTCGATCGGGGCCTGCTCGACCACGTCGCGGCGACGGTGCGCCGGGCGCTGCGTGAGCGCGACGGGGACGTGCTGGTCTTCCTGCCCGGGGCCGGCGAGATCGCCGCGGTCGCGGGCCGGCTGGCCGACCTGCGCGACGCGGTCGCGCTCCTCCCGCTGCACGGCCGGCAGCGCGCCGCCGACCAGGACGCGGCGCTGCGCCCGGCCGACCGGCGGCGGGTGGTGCTGGCGACCTCGGTGGCGGAGAGCAGCCTGACCGTGCCGGGGGTCCGGGTGGTGGTGGACGCCGGGCTGTCCCGGGTGGCCCGGATGGACCTGGCCCGTGGCCTGGGCGCGCTGGTCACCGTGCCGGTGTCCCGGGCGGCGGCGACCCAGCGGGCGGGCCGGGCCGGGCGGGAGGCGCCCGGACACGTCTACCGCTGCTGGTCGGCGGCCACCCACGAACGGCTGGCCGCGCAGCCGGAGCCGGAGATCGCCACCGCCGACCTGACGGGTTTCGCCCTGGAGTTGGCCGCCTGGGGGTCGCCGGACGGCGGCGGGCTGGCCCTGCCGGACCCGCCCCCGGCGGCGGGCATGGCGGTGGCCCGCGACGCCCTCGCCACCCTCGGCGCGGTCGACGCGCAGGGCCGGATCACCGACCGCGGCCGGGCGATCGCCGCCGTCGGTGCGCATCCCCGGCTGGCCCGGGCGCTGCTCGACGGGGCGCCCCGGGTGGGCGCGGAGCGCGCGGCCGAGGTCGTGGCGCTGCTCGCCGAGGACACCGTCGCCGGGCCGGGCGACGACCTGGCCGCCGCCTGGCGCCGGCTGCGCGCGGGCACGGACCCGGGCGCCACCGCCCGCTGGCGATCGGAGGTACGCCGGCTGCGCGCCGCCCTGCCCGAGACCCCCTCGGCGACGGCGAGGCGGCCCGGCCGGGCACCCCGGACGCACGGCACCGACGCGGCGACGGCCGGGAGCACCGGCGGTACCCGGCCCACCGCCGGCCTCGACCCGGTCGGGAACCCGGGCCGGGGCGACCTGCCCGACGACCTGGCCGCCGGGCTGCTGGTCGGGCTGGCCCACCCGGAGCGGCTGGCCCGGGCGCGGCGACCGGGCGGCTCGGCGTACCTGATGAGCGGCGGGACCGCGGCGGAGCTGGCGCGCGGGTCGGGGCTGGCGGGCGCCGAGTGGCTGGCGGTGGCGGTGGCGGACCGCGCCCCCGGCGCGCCGGCCGCCCGGGTGCGGCTGGCCACCCCGCTCGACGAGGCGACCGCCCGGGAGGCGGGCGGGCCGCTGCTGCGCGCCGAGCGCGAGGTCGGCTGGTCCGGCGAGGACGTGGTGGCCCGCGAGGTGGTCCGGCTGGGTGCGATCGAGCTGACCGAGCGGCCGGCCCGGCCCGGCGCGGACGAGGTGGCGGCGGCCCTGCTGACCGGCCTGCGCCGCGCCGGCCTCGGGTTGCTGACCTGGACCCCGGCGGCGCTGGCGCTGCGCGGGCGACTGGCGTTCTGCCGGCACGCGCTGGGCGGCGACTGGCCCGACGTCAGCGACGAGGCGCTGCTCGCCGACGCGCCGGCCTGGCTCGGCCCGGAGCTGGCCACGGCCCGCCGCCGGGCCGACCTGGCCCGGGTCGACGTCGCCGGGGCGCTGCGCCGGCTGTTGCCGTGGTCGCTGGCGGCGCGGCTCGACGAGGTCGCCCCGGAACGGATCACCGTGCCGAGCGGTTCCCGGATCCGGATCGACTACGCCGACCCGGCGGCGCCGGTGCTCGCGGTGAAGCTCCAGGAGACGTTCGGCTGGCGCGACGCGCCGCGGGTCGCCGACGGCCGGGTGCCGGTGCTGCTGCACCTGCTCTCCCCGGCCGGGCGGCCGGTGGCGGTCACCGCCGACCTGGCGTCCTTCTGGCGCACCGGCTATCCGCAGGTGCGGGCCGAGCTGCGTGGGCGCTACCCGCGTCACCCGTGGCCGGAGGACCCGACCACGGCCGCGCCGACCCGGCACGCCACCCCGCGCCGCCGCTGACCCGGCCTCGCGCCGTCACGGACTCGCGCTCGGCGACGCGGGTGGCTCAGGGGCGCCGAGCCGGCCGGCTCGCCCGCGAACGCTCGCTCACTCCTCCACCACGTCGGCGATGACCACCGTGACGTTGTCCGGCCCGCCGGCCCGCAGCGCCAGGTCGATGAGCCTGCGGGCGCACTCCGCGCGGTCCGGGTGCTCGGCGAGCACCTCGGCGAGCGTGTCCGGGCGGACGACGTTGGACAGGCCGTCGCTGCACAGCAGCCAGCGGTCGCCGGCCCAGGGCACCATCGTCGCGTACGCCGGGGACACCTCGTCGCCCTGCAACGCCTGGGTCACCACGGCCCGGCGGGGATGGCTGCTGGCCTGGTCGGGGGTGATCACCCCCTGGTCGACGAGCAGCTGCACGAACGTGTCGTCCCGGGTGATCTGCTTGAGCACCCCTTCTCGGAACAGGTAGGCGCGGGAGTCGCCGACGTGGGCGAGGGCCAGGCAGCTGCCCGTCCGGGCGAAGAGCAGGGCGGTCAGTGTGGTGCCCATGCCCTGCCGCTCCGGATCCTCGGCGACCGCCTGGCGGATCCGCGCGGTGGCCAGCTCGATGCCGCTCTGCAGCGCGGCCACCAGCGCGTCCTCCGGGGTCTCCACGTCCAGCGGAGCGATCGCGTCGATGGTGATCGCGCTGGCCAGGTCGCCGGCCGCCATCCCGCCCATGCCGTCGGCGACGGCGACGAGCCAGGTGCCGGCGTGCAGGGCGTCCTGGTTCCCACTGCGGATCAGCCCACGGTCGCTCGTTCCCACGGAACGTAGCTTCAGGGTCATGGGTGGCAGCCTGCCAGGCCGAGGGCGCAATTGTCTCTAGGAGATCAGGACCTCGGCGCGTCGCGCGGCGAATCTCACTGTCGCCGGCCCTTCGCGGGCACCACAGGTCATCCAGCCGGATCGATTGACAGGGGCCGGGAGCACTGGAAACATCGGGGTCACACCTGGGAGCGCTCCCAGAGCGCCACCACCGCGCCACCGCCACACCCCCGTCCCCCGCAGTCGTCCGGAAGGACCACCCGTGACGCCATCCCGACGCCGCCTGGCGCTGCTCGCCGCCGCGACCACCATCGCCCTGACCGGCGCCACCGCCGGCGCGGCCCACGCCGAGCCGCCCCCCGACGCCCCCGAACAGATCGACAACGGCGACTTCAGCGCCGGCGTGTCCCCCTGGTTCTCCTACGGCACCGGCCCGCTGGGGGTGACCGACGGCCGGCTCTGCACCACGGTCCCCGGCGGCCTGGCCAACCCCTGGGACGCCGGCATCGGCCAGGACGGCGTGCCGCTGGTCGCCGGGGCCGAGTACACCCTCGGCTTCGACGTCTCCGCCACCCCCGGCACCGCCGTCAAGGCAGTCCTGCAACTGGGCAGCGCCCCCTACACCACGTACGCCAGCGTGGACGCCGCCGCCGGCGGCACCGCCCAGCGGGTCGAGAAGACGTTCACGGTCACCGAGAGCAACCCGGCCGCCCAGCTGATCTTCCAGGTCGGCGGCGGCGCCGCCGAGCAGACGCTCTGCCTGGACAACGTCTCGCTGCGCGGCGGCGACCCGCCCGAGCCGTACGTGCCCGACACCGGGCCGCGCGTGCGGGTCAACCAGGTCGGCTACCTGCCCGGCGGGCCGAAGAACGCCACCGTCGTCACGTCGGCGACCGACGCCCTGCCCTGGCAGCTCCGGTCGGCCGGCGGCGCGGTCCTCGCCAGCGGCACCACCACCCCGCGCGGCGTCGACGCCGCCTCCGGGCAGAACGTGCAGACGGTCGACTTCTCGTCGTACCGGACCCCCGGATCCGGGCTGACCCTGGTCGTCGACGGCGAGACCAGCCACCCCTTCGACATCTCCGGCGCCCTCTACGACCGGCTGCGCTCCGACTCCCTCCAGTTCTTCTACGCCCAGCGCAGCGGCATCGCCATCGACGGCGACCTGATCGGCGCCGAGTACGCCCGCCCGGCCGGGCACCTCGGCGTCGCGCCCAACCGGGGCGACACCTCCGTGCCCTGCCAGCCGGGCGTCTGCGACTACTCCCTCGACGTGCGCGGCGGCTGGTACGACGCCGGCGACCACGGCAAGTACGTGGTCAACGGCGGCATCGCCACCTATCAGCTGCTGAACACCTTCGAGCGGACCAGGACGGCGGCCACCGCCGGCCACGGCGCCGCCCTCGGCGACGGCACGCTGCGCGTCCCCGAGCGCGACAACGGCGTGCCGGACGTCCTCGACGAGGCCCGCTGGGAGCTGGAGTTCCTGCTGCGGATGCAGGTGCCGGCCGGCAAACCCCTCGCCGGCATGGCGCACCACAAGATCCACGACCGGAACTGGACCGGGCTGCCGCTGGCCCCGCACGACGACCCCGAGCCGCGTGAGCTGCACCCGCCGTCCACGGCGGCCACCCTCAACCTGGCCGCCGTCGCCGCCCAGTGCGCGCGGCTGTTCGCCCCCTACGACGCGACCTTCGCGAAGCGCTGCGACGCCGCGGCGAAGACGGCCTACGCCGCGGCGAAGGCCAACCCGGCGCGGTACGCCAGCCCCACCGACAGCACCGGCGGCGGGGCGTACGACGACACCGACGTCACCGACGAGTTCTACTGGGCGGCCGTCGAGCTGTGGCTGACCACCGGCGAGCAGGCGTACCTGGCGGACCTGACCGCGTCGCCGCACCACACCGGGGACGTCTTCGACCCGCGCGGCTTCGGCTGGCAGGGCGTCGCCGCGCTGGGCCGGCTCGACCTCGCCACCGTGCCGAACGGGCTGCCGGCCGCCGAGCTGAGCCGGATCCGCGCCTCGGTCACCGCCGCCGCCGACGCCCACCTCGCCGAGTTGGGCCGGCAGGCGTACGGGCTGCCGATGCCCGGCGACGCGGGCAGCTACTTCTGGGGCGGCAACAGCAACGTCATCAACAACGCGGTCGTGCTGGCCACCGCCTTCGACCTGACCCGGGACGCGAAGTACCGGGACGGGGCGGTACAGGCGATGGACTACGTCCTCGGTCGCAACGCCCTGAACATCTCGTACGTGACCGGGTGGGGCGAGCACGCGGCCGAGAACCAGCACAGCCGCATCTTCGGCCACCAACTCGACCCGGACCTGCCGAAGCCGCCCGCCGGCTCGCTGGCCGGTGGCCCGAACGCCGCCCTGCAGGACCCGTTCGCCGCCAAGTTGCTCGCCGGCTGCAAGCCGATGTTCTGCTACGTCGACGACATCAACTCGTACGCGACCAACGAGGTGGCGATCAACTGGAACTCGGCGCTGGCCTGGATCGCCTCGTTCCTCGCCGACCAGGGTGACGCCGGGGCGGTGCCCGCGCCGACCTGTACGGCCACGTACACCAACTACGGCGCCTGGCACGGCGGCGCCGGCTTCACCGGCCAGGTGACCATCCGCAACACGGGCGCCACCGCCGTCGACGGCTGGACCGCGAGGTTCGCCTTCACCGGCGACCAGAGGGTACGCGAGGCGTGGCTGGCCAAGGTGACGCAGGCCGGGGCCACGGTGACCGCGCGGAACGAGTCGTACAACGCCCGGATCGCCCCCGGCGGCACGGTGACCTTCGGCTTCAACGCGGTGACGGGCGGCGGCGCCAATCCGGAGCCCGGCCTGATCACCGTCAACGGCGCGGCCTGCACGCTCTCCTGACCCGCATCGCCCGGCCGGGCGACGGTCGCGCACCATCGGGGAAGTAGCGGTCTCCCCACAGCGGGAGGCCACTACTTCCCCGAAGTCGTCGCCTGCCCACCCCGACCTGACCGAGTCGACCGTCCGGGCGATTTCGGTGGACGGGGCGTTCGGGCGTACGACATGGTGGCCGGCATGGACGACACGGAGCGGCGGGTGTGGGGGCGGCTGCCCGACGGCGCCCGGGCCGCGCTGGCCGGCCTGGCCCCGGCCGACCTGCGCACGCTGCTGCTGGCGGTGGCCCGCGACCGGGCGGCGGCGGTACGCCCGGCGGAGTTGGTCCGCCGCTGGCGAACGGACCGGTTCACCCGCCCGGCGGCGGCCGACCCGCGCACGCTGGCCCGCGTGGAGGCCCGCCTGTGGGAACTGCTGCCGGCCGACTTCGCGGGCGTCGACCTCTCCCCCGTCGCGCCGCTCGGGACCTGCGCCGCGGTCGCGCCGGTGAGCCAGAACCGGATCGTCACCACCGTCCGGCTCACCGAGGTGCTCAGCGATCCCACCAACGCCCTCGCGATCGAGGCCGCGGTCCGCCGCCGGGAACGGCCGGCCGACGGCGCGGTCCACCTGGCCGCCTGCCACCGGGTGCTGCGGGCGCAGGACTTCGGGCCGGGGGCCTCGGCGCACTTCCGGCTCCTCGCGCTGGTCTCCAGCGCCCGCGACAGCGGTTCGGGCAGCACCCAGGCCCGGCTGCTCACCCTGCACCTGGCCTACTGGCAGCGGGTGCTCGCCACCCTGGCGCCGGGGGCGGCGGCGCGACTGCGCCTGACCGTGTTCGACAGCCCGGTCGTCGGGGAGCGGATCGCTGACACCGTCCGGCCGGCGCTCGCCCCGTCCGCCGTGCCGGTGGTGGACGAGCCGGAACGCCGACGCGGCCGGGGCTACTACGTCGACGCCGCGCTGCGGATCACCGTCGGGGACGGCGCGGACGAGGTCGAACTCGGCGACGGCGGCTTCACCGACTGGACCGCCCGGCTGGCCGGGGACCACAAGGAACGCTGTCTGATCTCCTGCCTGGCCACCGAGCGGCTCGCCGCGCTGACCGGCGCCGCCACGCCGGACGGCCCCCGACACCCGCCGCGCTGACCGGCCCCCGACACCTCGCCGCGCTGGCCGGCCCCCGACACCTCGCCGCGCTGGCCGGCCCCGCCACGCCCCGCCGACCGGTCCGGGCGGCGGGCGCCGCGCATTCGCGCTGGCGGCGGCGGTCGAGGGGCCGCCGGCCCGCGCGGGACGCCTCCCCCAGCCGGCGCGACCGCGGCAGCAATCGACACTCGTCGCTGTAGCACGATGCCCACCATGACCGAGCAGCGGAGTCTCACCCTGCGTCCCGGTGGCCCGGCCGACGCGCCCGCCGTGCTGCGGCTGCTCGACGACGCGACCGCCTGGCTGGTGGCGCGCGGCCGCACCGGCCAGTGGGGCACCGAGCCGGCCTCCACCGATCCGCGGCGGATCGCCCAGGCCGACGCCTGGGCGACCAGTGGCGGACTGTGGCTGGCGATGCTCGCCGACCGGCCGGTCGGCGCGCTGGTGGTGGGCGCGGCGACGGAGTACGTGCCGCCGGCCACCGAGCCCGAGTTGTACGTCAACCTGCTGGTCACCGACCGGGCGCACAGCGGTTCGGGGATCGGCGGCCGGCTGCTCGCCCATGCCGCGGAGCTGGCCCGCGGGCGCGGCCTCGGGCTGCTCCGGGTCGACTGCTACGCGGGCGGGGACGGCGCGCTGGTCCGCTGGTACGAGCGGCAGGGCTTCACCCCCACCGACCCGTTCACGGTCGAACGGCCGGGCCGCGACCCGTGGCCCGGGCAGGTCCTCGCCCGCCGCCTGCCCTGACTTCACGCGCCATCCGGCTCCGGGCGCGGGCTCAGCCGATCTCCTCGTCCACGAAGCACCAGCGCCAGGTCTCCCCCGGCTGGATCGACCGCATCACCGGGTGCGCGGTGGCGGCGAAGTGCTTCGTGGCGTGCTGGTAGGGCGAGGAGTCGCAGCAGCCGACGTGCCCGCAGGTGAGGCAGGACCGCAGGTGCACCCAGTCGTCGTTGCCGATGGCCACGCACTCCGGGCACGCGTCGGTGGTCTCCGGGGCGGCGTCGCCCGCCCCGGCCAGGTGCTGACAGCTCACTCCACGACCTCCCGGCGCAGCAACGACTCTTCCAGATCCAGGTCCCGGTACGCCCGCACCAGCACCTCCTCGGGGATGCGGCCGGAGTCCCGGGCGGCCCGGAACACCTCCCGCTCGGCGTCGATCATCTCCTGCCGCAGGCGACCGTACGCCTGCGACGGCGTTTCCCGCGCGGCGCCGCCCAGCCGCTCCCAGGCCGTGTTGGTGCGGTCGTCGAGCAGCCGGCGCAGCCGCTCGACGACGGCCGCCGGGGCGGTGTCGGCGAGCGCGTCGAGGCGCTCCCGCGCCGCCCGGCTGGCCTGCTGCTGCACGCCGGCGGCGGAGAGCGCGTCCTGCACCGGGTCGTCGGGCGGCAGTTCGAGCCGCCGGGCGACCATCGGCAGGGTGGCGCCCTGCGCCACCAGGGTCACCACGATCACCGCGAACGCCAGCCAGACGAACAGCGCGCGCGGGTACGGCCGGTCGTCGGCGAGGGTGAGCGGGAGGGCCAGCGCGGCGGCCAGGGTGACCACCCCGCGCATCCCGGCCCAGCCCAGCACGATCGGGTAGCGCGGCGACGGCGCCGGCTCCCGGTTGCGGACCTTGGGCACCAGCCGGGCCAGGTAGGTGGCCGGGAAGAGCCAGACGAACCGGGTCAGGAAGACGGTCACCAGCACCGCCGCCGTGATCGCGGCCAGGAAGCCGGCCGGCTCGTCGAGTTCCCGCAGGACCTGCGGCAACTGGAGGCCGACCAGCAGGAAGACCAGCCCCTCCAGCAGGAACCGGGTCAGCCGCCAGAACGCCCCGACCTGGAGCCGGGACGCGGCCGACATCAGCCGGGGCAGCTTGTGCCCGAGTCCCAGGCCCGTCACCACGACCGCGACCACGGCGGAGGCGTGGACCGCCTCGGCGGCGAAGGCCACCGCGAAGGGGATGATCAGCGACAGCGCGTTGTCCAGCAGCGGATCGGTGACGCGTTTGTGCAGGAAGCCGAAGGCCACCACGCCGAGCACGCCGATCGCGATGCCGCCGCCCGTGGCGGTGACGACCTCGACGGCCACCTCGGTGACGCCGACCGCACCGCCGACGGTGGCCATGGTGGCGATCCGCAGCAGCACCAGCGCGGTGGCGTCGTTGAGCAGGCTCTCCCCCTCCAGGATCGTCACCACCCGCCGGGGCAGCCCGATGCGCCGGGCCACCGCCGTGGCGGCGACCGCGTCCGGCGGCGCCAGCACCGCGCCGAGGGCCAGGCAGATCGCGAACGGCACCGCCGGCAGCATCAGGTGTACGACGAGGCCGACCGCGAACGCGGTGAAGATCACCAGCCCGACGGCCAGCAGCAGGATCGGCCGCAGGTTGAGCCGGAACGCCGGCACCGACGTTTCGAGCGCCGCGACGTAGAGCAGCGGCGGCAGGATGCCCACGAGCACCAGCTCCGGGTCGAGCCGCACCTGCGGAAAGCCCGGCACGAAGGCGAGGACGAGGCCGAGCACCACCAGCAGGATCGGCGCGAGCAGCCCCAGCTTGCGGGCCAGGGCCGCACCCAGCGTCGCGATCGCCAGGAAGACGACGACGTCGAACAGAGCTTCCATGGGGGACGAGCCTAGGGGCACCCCCGCTCACCCGGCGTTGCGCACCTTGGGCAGCACCTGCGCGCCGAACGTGTCGATGAAGGCCCGCTGCTCCTGCCCGACGTGGTGCAGGGCGATCTGGTCGAAGCCGAGGCCCACGTACTCCTCCAGCCAACCGACGTGCCGGCCCGGGTCCGCGGAGACGTTGACGACCTCGTGGACCTTCTCCATCGGCACGTGCGCCGAGACCGCGTCGAAGTGCTCGGCGGTGTCCAGGTCCCAGCAGACCGGGGGCGCGAAGACGTTGCTGCGCCACTGGTCGTACGCGATCCGCTCGGCCTCGGCCTGCTCCGGCGCCCAGCTGACGTGCACCTGCAGGTGCAGCGGCCCGCGCCCGCCGGCGTCCCGGTACGCGTCGATCATCTGCCGCAGGTGCGCGGTCGGCGCGTTCACGGTGATCAGCCCGTCCGCCCACTCGGCGCACCAGCGGGCGGTGGCCACGCTGACCGCCGCGCCGATCAGCGCCGGCGGCTGCTCTGGCCGGGTCCACAGCTTCGCCCGGTCGACCCGGACCAGGCCGTCGTGGCTGACCTCCTCGCCGGCCAGCAGCGCGCGGATCACGTCCACACACTCGCGCAGCCGGGCGGCGCGGACGTCCTTGCGCGGCCAGCCGTCGCCGGTGATGTGCTCGTTGCTCGCCTCGCCGGTGCCCAGCGCGGCCCAGAACCGGCCCGGGTACATCGCGCCGAGGGTGCCGATCGCCTGCGCGATGATCGCCGGGTGGTAGCGCTGGCCGGGCGCGTTGACCACGCCGAAGGGCAGGTTGGTGGCCTGGAGGGCGGCGCCGAGCCAGGACCAGGCGAAGCCGGACTGGCCCTGCCGCTCGCTCCAGGGCGAGAAGTGGTCCGAGGACATGGCGGCGTCGAAGCCGGCCCGCTCGGCGTGGATCACCGCGTCCAGCAGGGCGCGGGGGTGGATCTGCTCGTGGGACGCGTGGAAGCCGAACACCGTCATGGCGTCACTCCCTACCCATGACGGTGTCCGGCTAAAGCTGTTCCCGCCCGTCGCCGCCCGACCGGGCGGGCAGGGGCAGGGCTACTCGGCGTGCGCGCCCGCGCCGGCCGTGGCGGCCCCCTCGCCCACCCAGACGGTCTTGGTGTTGCAGAACTCCCGCATGCCCAGCGCGGAGAGTTCCCGGCCGTAGCCGGAGTTCTTCACCCCGCCGAAGGGCAGCTCCGGATAGGACGTGGTCATCCCGTTGACGAACACGTTGCCGGCGTCCAGGTCGGCGGCGAAGCGCTCCTGCTCGTCGGGGTCGCGGGTCCAGGCGTTCGACCCGAGCCCGAAGGACGTGCCGTTGGCCACCTCGATCGCCTCGTCGTACGACGACACCCGGTAGAGGCCGGCGACCGGCCCGAAGACCTCCTCGGACCACATCCGCATCTCCGGCCGCAGGTCGGTCACCACGGTCGGCGGGTAGAACCAGCCCGGGCCGGCGGGCGGCTCGCCGCCGCAGAGCACGGTGGCGCCCTTGTCGACCGCGTCGCGCACCTGGGCGTGGATCTCGTCGCGGCCGCCCTCGCTGGCCAGCGGGCCGACGTCGGTGTCGGGGTCCATCGGGTCGCCGACCCGCAGGGCCGACATGTTCGCGGCGAACCGCTCGGCGAAGGCGTCGAAGACGTCGGCGTGCACGATGAACCGCTTGGCGGCGATGCAGGACTGGCCGTTGTTCTGGCAGCGGGCGGTGGTGGCGACCTCGGCGGCCCGGTCGAGGTCGGCCGACGGCATCACCACGAACGGGTCGCTCCCGCCGAGTTCCAGCACGGTCTTCTTCAGCTCCCGGCCGGCGATCTGGGCGATCGAGCGGCCCGCGCCCTCGCTGCCGGTCAGCGTCGCCGCGCGTACGCGGGGGTCGCTGAGCACCCGGTCGACCTCGGCCGAGCCGACCAGCAGCGTGGTGAACGCCCCCTCCGGGAAGCCGGCGCGGCGGAACAGGTCCTCGAGCAGCAGCGCGGTCTGCGGCACGTTGGAGGCGTGCTTGAGCAGGCCGGTGTTGCCGGCCATCAGCGCCGGCGCGGCGAAGCGCATCACCTGCCAGAGCGGGAAGTTCCACGGCATCACCGCGAGCACCGGCCCGATGGGCTGGTAGCGGACGTACGCCCGGGCGGCCTTGACCGCCCCCGCGTCGGCGGGCTCGTCGGCGAGGAACTCGGCGGCCTTCGCCGCGTAGAAGCGGCAGGCGGTGGCGCACTTGGTGACCTCGGCCTTCGCCGCGGCGTACGTCTTGCCCATCTCGGTGGTCATCAGCCGGGCCGTCTCGTCGCGGTCGGCCTCCAGCAGGTCGGCCGCCGCGGTCAGCCACCGCCCGCGCTGCGCGATCGTGGTGTCGCGCAACTGGCGGTACGCCAGGTCGGCGCGCTCGATGGCGGCGTCGATCTGCTCCTCGGACATCGGGTCGTAGCTCTTGAGCACCTGTCCGGTGGCGGGGTTGGTGGTCGCGATGGGCATCTCGTACTCCTGTCACTCGAAGAGTGAGTGGCGGGCGCCCGGCTCCTCCCGGCGGCGGGCGGCACGGCGGCGCTGGATGATGACCAGGTCGACCGCGGCGACCACCGCGAAGACCACGCAGAGGACCCCCAGCCACACCAGGTCGGCACGGAACGCCAGCACCGCGAAGACGGCCATCGTGACCAGCCCGAACCCGGCGAGCAGGAGCCGCATGTTCAGGGCGCTGTAGGCGTGGCCGACCGTGCCACGGGCGCGCCGGGGCTGCGATCTCGTCATTGCACCGACCTACCCCCGATCGGCCGGCTTAACCCGCCCCGCCGGCGCCCCGCGCGGTGCGGGTGACGGGCCGGGTGGGCCACGTCACCCCGCCGGTAAGGTGCGTTACACCCGTGCGCCGTGAGCCGCCCGATCCCGCTCCGGCCGGGGAGGATGGTCGGCATGACCACGACCCACGCGCTGCCGGTGACCGTCGCCGTCGCGCGGCGCACCGATCCCGCCCGGACCAGCGAGATGGTGGCCTGGATGCGGGCCGGCACGGCGCTGGCCGAGGCGTTCCCGGGGTTCCTCGGGTCCGGCTGGGTACGCAGCGCGCCCGGCTCCGGCGAGTGGCACATCATCTACCGCTTCGCCGACCACGAGACGCTGCGCCGGTGGGAGGAGTCGCCGCAGCGGCACTGGTGGCTCTCCTCGGCGCAGGGCATCGTCGAGCACACCCGGGTGGAGCGGCGCACCGGGATCGAGGGCTGGTTCGACCCGCCGCGGGAGCGCGTCGAGACCGTGCCGGTCAGCGCCGAGCCGACCGTGCCGCCGCCGTCCCCGCCGCGCTGGAAGCAGGCCGTGACGATCTGGCTGGCGTTCTTCCCGCTCAGCCTCACCGCGACGCTGCTGACCAGCCGCTTCCTGCCGGGGGTGCCGCTGGCCGGCCGGGTGCTGATGATGACCCTCACCCTGACGCCGCTGATGACCTACCTGGTGCTGCCCCGGATCACCCGGGCCCTGCACTGGTGGTTGCACGGGCAGCCCCCGCCGTGGCGGCTGGCCCGCTGACCGGCCGACGCCCGGCGGCGCATCCCGACGGGTGACACGGCCGGGCGGATCCGGTGCCGAACGCCCGGAGCGCCGGCCGCTAGCACGCCGAGGCGCTTCGGGACAGGCCTGTGCCGCATAGCCGACAGCAGCGGCCGATCCGGCCCCGGCCCGCGCGTAGAGTTACCGAGCTGTTGCTCTCCGCTGCGGGACTGGGGAAGAGATGCCTCGACGCTGGGTCACCGCCGTCGCCTGCCTGCTGGCACTGGTCGCACTCGCCTGCGAGGGCGGTGGGGAGCCCGGCTCCCGCCCGCCCCGGCAGACGCCGTCGCCCGGAGCGTCCGGCGGCATCGCGGCGCTCGGCGACTCGATCAGCACCGGCTTCGGCTCCTGCCTGGTGCTCACCTCGTGCCAGCGCAACTCCTGGTCGACCGGGGACGGGCTGCGCGTGGACAGCCTCTACCGCCGGCTGCTCGACCGCGACCCCGCCATCCGCGGCCGGGCCCACAACCACGCCCGTCCGGGGGCCCGCGCCGCGTCCCTGGAGGGGCAGGCCCAGCAGGCGGTACGCGACCGCGTCGACCACGTGACGGTGCTGATCGGCGCCAACGACGTGTGCCGGGGCGGCATCGAGGCGATGACGCCCGTGACGCGGTTCCGCGCCGAGGTGGACCGCGGCCTGCGGGTGCTGCGGCAGGGCCGGCCGAAGGCGCGGGTCCTGGTGGTGAGCATCCCGGACCTGTACCGGCTCTGGGAGGTCGGGCACACCGACAAGCGGGCGGTCCGGGCGTGGAAGCGGGGCGTCTGCCCGGCGCTGCTGGCCAACCCGGAGTCGGCGGACCCGCTCGACCGGGCCCGCCGGGCGACCGTCCGGGAGCGGATCGACGACTACAACGCGCAGCTCGCCGCCGCCTGCAAGGCGTACGGCTCGCGCTGCCGGTACGACGGCGGGGCGGTGCACCGGGTGCGGTTCAGCCTGGACCTGGTCAACCCGCTGGACTGGTTCCACCCCAACGCCGCCGGCCAGGACCGGCTCGCCGACGTGGCCTGGCGCGCCTCGGGCCTCGGCTCCTGACCCACCGGCCGCCCCGCCCACGCGCGCCGGCGCGCCGGCAGCGGTCAGGGCCGGCGGGGCTCGGGGACGGCGGCGCCGCCGTGCTGACGGTAGAGCGCGCGGGAGCGCGCGGCCAGGTCCTTGGTGGCCGAGGAGTTGGCCCAGGTGCCGAGGATGATCGCCGCGCCGGGCACCACCTTCGCGAAGACGCGCTTCGCGGCGCGCACGCCGGCCATCTGGGCCAGTCGTACGCCCAGGCGCAGCATCACCTTGCCGAGCGGGTTCTGCCCGCCGCTGCCGAACAGGGCGCCGGCGCGCTCCCGGCCGGCGGCCACCCCGAGCGCGAGCCGGGCGCTCTCGGCGACCTTGTGCACCTTCTGCAGCACCAGCAGGTCGGTGGCCCGGTCGGCGTGCGTCGGGTCGACGCCGTACGCGGCGGCGATGTGCAGCACCATCCGGGCCTGGGTCCAGGCCAGCACGCCCACGTCGATCACGGCGCCGGGCAGCCCGGCGGCGCCCGAGACGGCGCCGGAGAGCCGGGCGTGGTTGACGAACTTGCGTACGGCCTGCTCCGCCAGGGCCTCGGCGGAGGCCCCCGGCTGCTCGGCCCGGGCCCGCGCGACCCACTGCGCCGCCTCCGGCCCCAGCCGACGCACGGCCTCCAGGGCGAGGTGCTCCGGAGCGTACTGCGGATCCTCCCGCATCCGGTCCCAGAGCTTGAGCGGCGGCGCCTCCGGGACCTCCTGCGGGGGCGCCGGCACCACCGTCGGCGGCTGGGGCGCTCCCGCGGCGGGCTGGGTGGGCTGGCCGTCGGCGGGCGCGGAATCGGTCACAGGGTCTCCCGGGGGGTCGGAGAGGTCGTCGTCGGGGGTCAGCGGCGGTTCTGGAACTTGGCCGCCAGGCCCTTCAGCTTCTGCTGGGTGCCGGGCTTGGCCAGCTCGCGCCGGCCGCGGTCGACCAGCTGCTGACCCTTGGGTGAACGCAGGAAGGTGCTGATCCGCTGCATCAGAGACATGTCGTCCTCCAGTCGGTGGTGCCTCTTCCATGTGTACCTCGGTCCGACAACCTCTGTACCCCGTACGCCCGAACCGCAACCGTCCACTGTGGCCGTCGGAAGACTACTGCCCGGCCTCCAGGATCGCCTCGACGACCTCCGTGGCCCGCCACTCGTGCTTGGCGTAGTGCTCGGGGTAGGCGGAGACCTGCACCGCCTGGGCGGCGTCGGTCAGCCGCATCTGCTGCCAGCCGGGCACCTGCGCCAGCGCGGAGAGGAACTGCCGGGTGGCGAACTCCGGGTCCATCAGCTGCCCCACCTCGCCCCAGCCGCTGCTGGAGCGCTGCTGGAACAGCCCGACCGAGTCGTGGTCCCAACCGATGCCCTGGTGCGGGTAGTTCTGGGACTCGGGGAGCACGCCGCTGGCGACGTTGTAGAGGTTGCTCTCCTGCATCGCGGTGGCGACCGCGATCACCAGCGCCCGCCGGGGCATCCCCATCTTCCGCCCCGTGCGCACGATCACCTCGGCGTTCTCCATCTGGGCGTTGTCGAGACCGGCGACGGGAGCGGGGTCGACGGGCCTGCGCTTGGTCTTCTTCGGGGCGGGGGTGGTGGTGTCCGGGTCGGCGGCAGGGGTCGGGCTGGCGGGCGTCGGGCTGGCGGTGGCGGGGTGGCGCTCCAGGTTGCGGGAGGCCGGGTCGGGCTCGGCGCGCTCGGCGAGCACGGACGGGGCGGCGACGGGGGCCGCGTCGGCGGAGTCGTCCCGGGCGCCCTGGGCGACGGCGGCCAGGCCGAGGCAGCACAGCACGCCGGTGGCGAGGGCGACCCGGGCCCGGACGGGCCCGGGCAGCAGCATGCGGGCGTACGCCCCGGCGGAACGGATACCGGCCGACCGATCGTGCGAGGGGGTATCGTCCGAACGGTCGATCGGGTCACCGGGGGTGATCTGGTGGTCGAGGGTGCGGTCGTCACGCATCAGCCGAGGCTAGACAGACGCAAACTGCGATGACCTGGGGTGATGTGGTGGCGTTCTTCACGAAATCGGCCCCGACCGCAGGACGCCCCGGCCGTTCCGGGCGCCCGGCGGGACGCACCTCGCGGACCGGTCAGACCTCGCGGCCGGATCAGCGAGCCCCTCGGCGTGCGCAACACGGACGTACCACCGACACTCGGCCCATGATCCCCAAACTCACCCTTTCGGCCGATAGGCTGGTCCACCTCGCAGCCATCGCTTGACGCCCGACGGTGGAGTTGCGGGGGATACGCCCCGATTGCTGGTCCTGCCGGTGACCCCCGGGGAGTCGCCGGCAGGAATGCACGAGGATGGCGGGTACGTTCCCCGAACGGGGTGCCGTCCCCGCACGGCGACCCGTACGCACGACCAGGGAGGTCCGCACCGGTGCTCGACCCACACGAGCTCTACGAACTCACCGACGAGCTGCCCGACCTCGGTCAGCCCGTCCTGATCCAGGCCCTCACCGGGTTCGTCGACGCCGGCAGCGCCACCCGACTGGCCAGGGAGCAACTGCTCACCTCGCTGGACGCCCGCCCGATCGCCCGGTTCGACGTCGACCAGCTCTTCGACTACCGCTCGCGCCGGCCGGTGATGACCTTCGTCGAGGACCACTGGGAGTCGTACGACGCCCCGGCGCTGGAGCTGCACCTGCTCCAGGACGACGACGAGACGCCCTTCCTGCTGCTCACCGGCCCGGAGCCGGACCTGCAGTGGGAGCGCTTCGTGGCCGCGGTCGGCGCGCTCGCCGCGCGGCTGGACGTCCGGCTCACCGTGGGGCTCAACGCGATCCCGATGGCCGTGCCGCACACCCGGCCCGCCGGGGTGACCGCGCACGCGACCCGGCGCGAGCTGATCGCCGGCTACGAGCCGTGGTTGCAGCGGGTGCAGGTGCCGGGCAGCGTCGGGCACCTGCTGGAGTTCCGCCTCGGCGAGCTGGGCCGCGACGCCCTCGGCTTCGCCGCCCACGTGCCGCACTACGTGGCGCAGACCGAGTACCCGGCCGCCGCCGAGGTGCTGCTCGCCTCCGTGTCCCGCAGCACCGGGCTGCTGCTGCCCCGCGACGGGCTGCGCTCGGCGGCCGAGGTGGTCCGGCTCGAGATCGACCGGCAGGTCGCGCAGACCGACGAGGCCGCCCAACTCGTGCAGGCCCTGGAGGAGCAGTACGACGCGTTCGCGCGCGGCCGGGGCGAACGGAGCCTGCTCGCCCCGGAGGCCGGGCCGCTGCCCACCGCCGACGAGCTGGGGGCCGAGCTGGAGCGGTTCCTGGCCGAGCAGACCCGCCCGGGCGACACCCCGGGGAGCTGACGCGGCGGCGCGGGCGCGGATGGGGCAGGCTGGACCCATGCGCCTGGCGACCTGGAACGTGAACTCGGTGAAGGCCCGCCTGCCCCGGCTCCTGGACTGGCTGGCCGGCACCGGGCCGGACGTCGTCTGCCTGCAGGAGACGAAGTGCCCGGACGGCGCCTTCCCGGTGGCCGAGGTGGGCGAGCTGGGCTACACCGTGGCCAGTCACAGCGACGGCCGGTGGAACGGGGTGGCCATCCTGTCCCGGGTCGGCCTGGCCGACGTGGTCGTGGGATTCCCCGACGAGCCGGGATTCCCCGAGCCGGAGGCCCGGGCCATCTCCGCCACCTGCGACGGGGTGCGGGTCTGGTCGGTGTACGTGCCGAACGGCCGGGCGCCGGACGACCCGCACTACGCGTACAAGCTGGCCTGGTTCGCGGCGCTGCGGGACGCGTTGGAGACGGAGCTGGCGAGCGGGCTGCCGCTGGCGGTCTGCGGCGACTTCAACGTCGCCCCGACCGACGCCGACGTCTGGGACCCGCAGGTGTTCACCCACTCCACGCACGTCACCCCGGCCGAGCGGGCGGCCCTCGCGGAGCTGCGCGACCTGGGCCTCTCCGACGTGGTGCCCACGCCGATGAAGGGGCCACACCCGTTCACCTACTGGGACTACCGGGCCGGGATGTTCCACCAGAACAAGGGCATGCGGATCGACCTGGTGTACGCCTCGGCGCCCTTCGCCCGGGCGGTCCGCTCGGCGTACGTGGACCGGGAGGCCCGCAAGGGCAAGGGCCCGTCCGACCACGCCCCGATCGTGGTCGACGCCGACCTCGTTCCGGCGGTCGAGTCGTTCTGAGCCCCGCCGCCGTGACTAGGGTGGAGCCATGGCAGTCGTGAAGATCAACGCGATCGACGTCCCTCCCGGCGCCGGCGAGGAACTGGAGAAGCGGTTCGCCGCCCGGGCCGGCGCCGTGGAGAACTCCCCGGGCTTCCTCGGCTTCGAGCTGCTCCGCCCGGTCGCCGGGGAGAACCGCTACTTCGTCTACACGCGCTGGGAGAGCGAGGAGGCGTACCAGGCGTGGGCGGCCGGCCCCGCCCGCGCCGCGCACGCCGGCACGGGCGAGCGGCGTCCCCCGGTCGCCTCGGGCGCCAGCCTCCTGGAGTTCGAGGTCGTCCAGCAGGTGCCGCCGCGCACCTGACCCGTGCCCGTCCGGCACAGCGCCGCCTTGCCCTCCGTCACGGGCAGCGACGCGGCCGGCCGACCGCGCCGAGCGACAAGCCCGCTCGGCGGAGCGGGATCACGGGGTGCGGGAGGAGAGCAGGGTGGCGAACGCGATGACGTTGTCGGCGTAGCCCGTCCGGCCGCCGAGCCAGTCGCCGCCGCAGGTGATCAGGCGCAGGCCCGGCGGGCCCTCGTCGCCGTAGACCCGCTCGGCCGGCAGCCGGTCCTTCGGGAAGTGCTCCACCGAGTCGACGCGGAACACCACGACCGAACCGTCCGCCCGGGTCACCTCGGCCGTGTCGCCGGGGCGCAGCTTGTGCAGGTCGTAGAAGACCGACGGGCCGCGCTTGGTGTCCACGTGCCCCACGATCACCGCCGGGCCCGGCTCGCCGGGGGTCGGGCCCCGGTCGTACCAGCCGGTCTCGTCGGCCCGGTCCAGCGGCGGGACGCCGATCGACCCGTCGCGGGCCTGGCCCACGGGCGCCACCGGGGCGGACACCTCGATCGACGGGATCGACAGGCGCACCGGCCGGCTGGCCGACAGGGCGCCGCCCGCGCTGCGCGCCGAACGCGACTCCCCCGCACCGGCGGCCCAGTCGAACGGCCCGGCGGTGCGCCCGAGCCCCGCGCCGGTGGCGAAGACCCCGACCAGCACCAGCACCACGGCGAGCGGCACCGACCAGGGGCGGCGCCCGGGCGGCGGACGCCGCCGGGAGGCTGCGGCGGACGGCTGCGGGGCGGGCGTGGCGGCCATGGCGGGCTCAGCGTCGGGCCACGCCACGCACGGGGCGGGGCCGGCGCGCCGCGAGCACCGCGAGGACGATGCCGGTCACGGTCAACGCGATGCCACCGGGGAGCAGCAGTCCGCCGGTGAAGCCGCCGGCGCCCCCGCCGAAGCCCGTCGCCGGGCCGCGGCTGGGCTTCACCGCCTTGACCACCTGGAGCATGGTCGAGGCGGTCTCGCCGTCACGGCACTCCAGCTTGATCCGGTAGTTGCCGGGCCGGGTGCGCTCCCGCACCATCGGCGCGGCCGTCAACAGCCCGCGCTGCGGCTGCACCTGCACCCGCCCGAAGGCGTCCGAGACCACCGTCGCGGGGATCGAGTTGTCCCGGCAACTGGCCCGGATGCCGACCAGGAAGCCCGGCTGGACGGTGCTCGGGCTGACCTCCACGAAGACGGCGGTCTCCGGTGGGACGGGCTGGGGCGCGCCCACCGGCGCGGGCTCCGCCCGCCAGCCGAGGGTCGCGGGGTGCCCGACGGCACCGGAGAGGCCGGCGGCAGCGACGTGGCCGCCGGCCGGGAGGCCGGTGGCAACGGGGCTGCCCGAACCCGAGAGGACGGTGGTCGAGGGTGCGGCTGCGGCCGGCGCGGTCGCGAGCAGCGGGCCGACGAGCACGGTCGCGGTCGCCAGCGCCAGACCGCCGCGGTGCACCGACACGACGCCCCCTCCCGGCGCGTTGGGGCAGTGCCGGGCAACACCAGACACCCGGTCTGCCGTACGGGATGGATCCTCTCATCCCCGGGCGAACATCACATCCGATCCGGCGCGGACGTCGCGTACGCTCGGGTCGTTGTGACCTCCACCGACCTCGCCGCCGCCGCGCCCACGCCGCCCGCCGCCCGGACGATCCGCACCTTCCATCCGCGCCGCGGCCGGATGAGCAGCCGCCAGACGGAGGCGTTGGACCGGCTCTGGCCGGTCCACGGCCTGCGCGTCCCGGACGAGCCCGGCACGCCGGTGGACCTGGTCGGCCTGTTCGGCCGCCGCGCCCCGGTGGTGATGGAGATCGGCTCCGGGATGGGCGACACCACCGCCGCGATGGCCGCCGCCGACCCGGATCGAGACTATCTGGCGGTCGAGGTGCACACGCCCGGAATCGCCAACCTGCTGGACCTGGTGGACCGGCTCGGCCTGCGCAACGTGCGGGTGGCGCAGGGCGACGCCCTGGACCTGGTCGCGGGCCTGCCGGAGACGGCGCTGGACGCGGTACACGTCTTCTTCCCGGACCCCTGGCCCAAGTCGCGGCACCACAAGCGGCGGATCATCCAGCCGGCCCACGTCGCGCTGCTGCGCTCCCGACTCGCGCCCGGCGGCACCCTGCACTGCGCCACCGACTGGGCCGAGTACGCCGAGGCGATGCGGGAGACCCTGGACGCCGACCCGGGGCTGGCCAACGCGCACGACGGCTTCGCCCCCCGCCCGCCGCACCGCCCGGTGACCAAGTTCGAGCGCCGGGCCCTGACCGCCGGCCGCCCGGTCTTCGACCTGATCTACCGCCGACCGTGAGAGGAAGGGCCCCCGTCGACGGGTTGCGTCGCGCGAGGGGCCCGCTCCGAGGCTCGACCCGCCGGGCCGGTTGGCGCGCGGGGGCATGATCCAGGCACCATGGGACCCGCTATGACGCTCACCGCCGCGCTGCCGACAAGCGCCGACCCCGACACCCTCTTCGACGCGTTCGCCGGCTGGGCGAAGGAGCGCGGCCTCGACCTCTACCCCCACCAGGAGGAGGCGGTCATCGAGATCGTCTCCGGCGCCAACGTGATCATGAATACGCCGACCGGTTCCGGCAAGAGCCTGGTCGCGATCGCGGCGCACTTCGCGGCCCTGGCCGACGACCGGACGACCTTCTACACCGCGCCGATCAAGGCACTGGTGTCGGAGAAGTTCTTCGCCCTCTGCGAGGTCTTCGGCGCCGACAACGTCGGCATGCTGACCGGCGACGCCAGCGTCAACGCCGACGCCCCGATCATCTGCTGCACGGCCGAGATCCTGGCCAACCTCGCGCTGCGCGAGGGCGACCGGGCCGACGTCGGTCAGGTGATCATGGACGAGTTCCACTTCTACGCCGAGCCGGACCGGGGCTGGGCGTGGCAGGTGCCGCTGATCGAGCTGCCGCAGGCCCAGTTCGTGCTGATGTCGGCGACGCTGGGCGACACCACCCGCTTCGTCGACGACCTGACCCGGCGCACCGGCCGTCCGACCGCCGTCGTCCGCTCCGCCGAGCGGCCGGTCCCGCTCCTCTTCTCGTACGCCATGACGCCGCTGCACGAGACCCTGGAGGAGCTGTTGGAGACCAAGCAGGCCCCGGTGTACGTCGTGCACTTCACCCAGGCCG
Organism: Micromonospora sp. URMC 106; assembly: GCF_051386395.1. Taxonomy (NCBI): domain Bacteria; kingdom Bacillati; phylum Actinomycetota; class Actinomycetes; order Micromonosporales; family Micromonosporaceae; genus Micromonospora; species Micromonospora sp. URMC 106. The sequence goes on along the minus strand of NZ_JBPQTP010000074.1, from coordinate 3,743 downwards.
CCGCGCTGGAGCGCGCCCAGGCGCTGATGAGCGTGAACGTCTGCACCCGGGCCGAGAAGGACATGATCGCGCAGGCGATCGGGAACTTCCGGTTCACCTCCGGCTTCGGCAAGACGCTGTCCCGGCTGGTCCGGCACGGCATCGGCGTGCACCACGCCGGCATGCTGCCGAAGTACCGCCGGCTGGTGGAGACGCTCGCCCAGGCCGGGCTGCTCAAGGTCATCTGCGGCACCGACACCCTCGGCGTCGGGATCAACGTGCCGATCCGCACCGTGCTCTTCACCGGCCTGAGCAAGTACGACGGCGTGCGCACCCGGCTGCTCAAGGCCCGCGAGTTCCACCAGATCGCCGGGCGGGCCGGGCGGGCCGGCTTCGACACCATCGGGCGGGTGGTGGTGCAGGCCCCCGAGCACGTCATCGACAACGAGAAGGCCCTGGCCAAGGCCGGCGACGACCCGAAGAAGCGGCGCAAGGTGGTGCGCAAGAAGCCGCCGGAGGGGTCGATCGGCTGGGGCAAGCCCACCTTCGAGCGCCTCGTCGAGGCCGAGCCCGAGCCGCTCACCTCCAGCTTCCAGGTCAGCCACTCGATGCTGCTGAACGTGATCGGCCGCCCCGGCGACGCGTTCGCCGCGATGCGGCACCTGCTCACCGACAACCACGAGGACCGGGCCGCCCAGCGTCGGCACATCCGGCGCGCCATCGCGATCTACCGCGCGCTGCGCGCCGGCGGGGTCGTCGAGCAGCTCGCCGAGCCGGACGAGACCGGCCGGCGGGTCCGCCTCACCGTCGACCTCCAGCTCGACTTCGCCCTCAACCAGCCGCTGTCGCCGCTGGCCCTCGCGGCGATCGAGCTGCTCGACGTCGCGTCCCCCTCGTACGCCCTCGACGTGCTGTCGGTGATCGAGTCGATCCTCGACGACCCGCGCCAGGTGCTCTCCGCGCAGCAGTTCAAGGCCCGCGGCGAGGCGGTCGCCGCGATGAAGGCCGAGGGCATCGAGTACGAGGCCCGGCTCGAACTGCTCGACGAGGTGACCTGGCCCAAGCCCCTCGCGGAGCTGCTGGACTCGGCGTACGAGATGTACCGGCAGGGGCACCCGTGGGTGGCCGACCACCAGCTCTCCCCCAAGTCCGTCGTGCGGGACATGTACGAGCGGGCGATGACCTTCACCGAGTACGTGCAGTTCTACTCCCTCACCCGCTCCGAGGGCCTCGTCCTGCGCTACCTCGCCGACGCGTACAAGACGCTGCGGCAGACCGTGCCCGAGGACGCCAAGACCGACGAGCTGGTCGACCTCATCGAGTGGCTCGGCGAGCTGGTCCGCCAGGTCGACTCCAGCCTGATCGACGAGTGGGAGCGGCTGCGCAACCCGACCGACGTGGCGGAGGTCGCCTCGTCCCTGGAGGAGCGGCCGCCGGCGGTGACCCGCAACGCCCGCGCCTTCCGGGTGCTGGTGCGCAACGCCCTGTTCCGGCGGGTGGAGCTGGCCGCCCTGCGCCGCTGGCACGACCTCGGCGAGCTCGACGCCGCGTCCGGCTGGGACGCGGACGCCTGGGCCGACGCGCTGGAGCCGTACTTCGAGGCGTACGACGGGATCGGGGTGGGGCCGGACGCGCGCGGGCCCGCGCTGCTCATGATCGAGCAGGGCCGGGACCGGTGGACGGTGCGGCAGATCCTGGACGACCCCGAGGGCGACCACGACTGGGGCATCAGCGCCGAGGTCGACCTCGCCGCCTCCGACGAGGCCGGCGCCGCGGTCGTCCGGATCACCTCGGTGGGGCAGCTCTAGCTTTTTGTTTCGAGGGGCCGTCCGGGATGCCTGGGCGGCCCCTTTCGTTCCCTGGGCGATGTCACACCCGTCGATTAGAATGTATGTACTAATCGAGTTCCTGACCTGGGAGGACGTCCGTGACCACGCCCGCCTCCGTCCCACTCACCCCCTACGCCACCCTGCTCGGCTTCACCCGCTACGTCGACCGCACCGGCCCGACCAAGGCCACCTTCGTCGGGGGCCTGCGCAAGCAGCGGGCCAGCCGCTCCGGCTTCAACCCGCACGGTCAGTTCGTCAAGGCGCTCAAGGCCGACATCGCCTTCCACACCGGCGGCACACACCTGGAGCAGGTGGTCGACGTGGTCAAGCCCCGCTGGCGCCCGCTCTACGAGGCACTCGTCCCCGGCGCGAAGGCCTGGCTGCACTCGCTCGGCGAGCCGCGGGCCGTCGACCTCGCCCAGACCCGCGACGCGCTCGCCATGCTCGGCGACCTGCCTGTCAAGATCAACCCCCACTTCGGCGTACGCCACGCCGACGGTCGCGCCGAGGCCGTCCGCCTGCACTTCGACGAGACCCCGCCCAGCCCGGAGGCGGTGCTCGCCACCCTGCACCTGATGGCCCGGCACATGGACGCGGTGCTCCCGCACGCCGAGCCGCTCCTGGTCGACGTCCGCCGGGGCGAGGCCCACCGCATGCCCGCCGACGCCCGACCCGAGCAGATCGAGCGCTGGCTGGCCGGCGAGGCGGCCGCCTTCCAGGCCATCTGGGCCACCGCCGCCTGACCCACCCCTCCCTCCCACCGCGGGACACCCCCACGCCAAGATCGCGCTCGGTCCAGGAAGTAGTGGCCTCGTCAGCCACGCGAGGCCACTACTTCCGGGTTGCAGCGCGATCTTGCTGGCTGCGACCCTGCCCGCTGCCGTCAGTTATCCACAGAGGTCAACGTGCGACGGCGGGATCCGGCAGCGTAAACGGCATGCCGAAAGCTCCTCGTCGGCCGCGGCAACTGCGCGGTCGGATCTTCCGCGGTTCCACTGCCGTCTCCCGTGGCCTGCTGACCCGCAACGACCTTCGCAGCACGGCCTGGCGCCCCCTGTTCCGCGACGTGTACGCCGACGCCCACCTCACGATCACCCACCAGGATCGGTGCAGGGCGGTGATCCGCTGGCTGGTGCCGGCGGGCACCGCCATCGCGGGCCGCTCCGCCGCCGCCCTGCACGGGGTGGGGCGGGTGCCCGCTGGCGAGCCGGTCGACGTGCTGGTGCCCCATCAGCCTTCCGACGAGCCCGCATCGGCGAGCCCGGCACGACCGGCGGCAGCGGCGGGTCGCGCACCTGCGGCGGCGGCGGGACGACGGCGTGGGCCGATGACAGGGTTGCGGGTCCACCGGGCCGACGTCGGCCCGGAGGACGTCGTGGACCTCGCTGGCGTACCGGTCACCTCCCCGGCGCGTACGTGCTGGGACCTGGCCCGGTGGCTGGAGTTGGTCGAGGCGGTCGTCGTCATCGACGGCCTGCTGGCCCGCCGGCTCACCGACGTGACCGCCCTGCGGGAGTACGCCCTCGCCCGCGCCGGCCGGCGGGGCTGGCGATCGCTGCTGCGTGCGGTCGAGCTGGCCGATCCGGGTGCCGAGTCCCCGCAGGAGTCGCGGACGAGGGTACGGCTCGTGTTGGCCGGGCTGCCCCGACCACGAAGCCAGTGGGTCGTCACCGACGGCGGTCGTTTCGTCGCCCGGTTGGATCTGGCCTGGCCCAGCTTCAAGGTCGCGGTCGAGTACGACGGGCTGTGGCACGACGATCCGGAGCAGTTCCACCGGGACCGCCGCCGGCTCAACCGTCTCCTCGGCGGCGACTGGCTCGTCCTGCACGTGACGGCGAGGCGTCTGCGCGAGGACTTCGACGGATTCGTCGCGGAAGTCCGCGCCGCCCTGCGCTCCCGTGGTCATCGCGCCCACCCGTGACCACACCCCCCACC